>NC_013860.1 GCF_000010725.1 Azospirillum sp. B510
CCTGCCGCCATCTGTTGTGTGAGCAAGTGGGTGAGCAAATGGTCGGACACCGGAACCCCGAAGGTCAAAACCAAGGGCCGGCGCCGTCGCGGTTGGTTATAGACTGCGCTTTCCACGCTTCACAAGCCCCCCTCCGAGACCCATCCGAGAGGAGCGCCCCTTACGGGAGGGGGGCGAGACAAGACTCCAACCCCTCCATCCCACCACCTCCCGACAAGGAATGGCCGGAGCCGGGGTTGGAGTCTTGTCGCGCCCCCCCTCGGAACGACTCGCCAGCCCCCGGATCCAGGAAGGACAACGGGCTGGTTACGGATGGCGGGACGGGTTCGGAAACGCCTGGAGCGGGCGGGGCGCGACAGAACTCCAAATGCCCGGCCGGGGAGGAGGGGTGTCGAAACGTAAATCAGCCACGAACCATCACCGACTCGCCTCTGCGACTCGGAAATCAACGAATCGGAAGCGATTCGGCGCCGAATCGAAATGTCCCACCTGGAGTCTTGTCGCGTCGACGGAAAAATCCACAGGCAATCGGGACTATCCGCTGGAGTCTTGTCGCGGGAGTTCTGGAGTTTTGTCGCGCGACTCGCGATTCTCTACTGGAGTCTTGTCGCGCAAACTATTAACTGAATCAAATAACCGTACAAATAGTTTGGGCGACAAGACTCCAAATTGCTGGGACTAACCGGCCGTGATATAGCGTTCACCGCAAAGTCGTGCCAAGGTCAGCTCGCTATGGGACAGATACACACCCTGATCACCCAGCTTGGACGTGACCAGGCGAAGGCGCTCCAGACCGATCCGGATCAGCGTTCGCTAGTCGACGTCGCCGCCGCCGTCCTCGAAGAGGAACGGCAAGAGCTTGGCATCACCTATTCAGGCTTTGCGCTAACCGCTCTTCCACATCGTCGTCTTCCCGACGACCAGCCGTGGGAACGGCGCGGACATAAGATCCGTTTACTGATCGAACCGGGACGACTGCCAATCCGCAACGGTGGCTTTAAACTATACGGTGTTCCGTATGGCAGCCGCGCGCGGATGATCCTTCTGTATCTGCAAACACGGGCGATTCAGACCGACAGCCGCGAGGTCGAGCTGGGCCGCAGCATGCATGAGTGGCTCGACCGGATGGGCCTGTCGGTGGGCGGTCAGACTTACCGCGACATCCGCGAACAGGCTTCCCGCATCGCCGCCTGTAACCTGACCTTCGCCTGGGAGGATGCCCACAGCATCGGGTTTGAAAAGGGGTCGATCGTCAAGGGCGGTATCCATTTCTCGGCCAATGCCGGGGCGGAACCAGGCCAGGGCTCGCTGTGGGAGGACCGCGTCCTGCTGTCAGAAGCCTTCTTCCGCGAATTGAAGGCTCATCCGGTGCCAATCTGGGAACCGGCGCTGCGCCACATCCAGAACAACAGCACCAGCATCGACATCTATATCTGGCTGGCCTACCGGTTGCACAGCCTGAACCGTTCCACACCGATCACCTGGCCGGCGGTGTTCGAACAGTTCGGCGCGGGCTACAGCCGCCTGCGCGATTTCAGGAAACGGTTCATCGAGGCGCTTCAACTGGCCCTTGCGGTCTATCCCGATGCGCGGGTCGATGTGGAGGAGCAGGGGCTGATGCTGCACCCCTCACCGCCGCCGATCCCGGAGCGCAAGTTCGCACAGCTTTGCCGGTGAAGACGCAGCCTGTATCAAACCTGTTCCCGCAAATGATGGGATCCAGGCTGGCGGTCCAAACGCTTGGCGTGGATGGATTCCACCTCTGCGCGAATCAAGGTTTTCTGATGTTCTGGCTCTCGCTGCCGCGTTCATGCCCCCTGCGACAAGACTCCAAATTTGTTCGCTCACTTGCCCGCTCAAGGGCTGGAACGCAGCGCTCGTGCCAACGGACTGAACAAACGCTCAAGCATGGAATTCAAAGAGCTCTCATCCAGCTTGCCCGACATGGCAAGCGCCTGAGGCGGCGTCATGAAGAAAGGCGCATCACCGGCTGAGCCGGCGCGCTGAAGGGTCGCCGCGAGCGCCAGAAGACGGCGGTCGCCTTCCGGCCGCAAGGTGGCGTGAAGCAATACCAGCAGGGTGCCGGGGTCGGCGATACGGGCGTCATTGGGGGCAAGCGTCGTGACCGGCGGACCGGAGACCAGCACCTCCGACAACAGTGCGGCAGCCCGGCCACAAAGAGTATCCTCTCCAAGGTCGGCGGCGTCGGGACTGGCACCAAGGGCGGCATCGGCGTCCACCGCGCAAAGCAGGCCGACGCGCTCGATCCGCTGGAAGAAGGGCAGGGGCGACAGAGCGGCGGCCTCCATGCTGAGCAGGCAGATGGCGAGCGACAGTGCCGGGCGGATCCGGCCCCTCACAGTTTTTCCCTGTCGGTGGCTTCGCTGCCGGCCGCAGAGGCCGCATCATCCGGCAGGAAGCCGCCGACCTGACGGTGCCACAACCGGGCATAAGGGCCGTCGCGGCGCAACAGGGTGGCGTGGTCACCCTGCTCCAGGATCCGCCCCTTCTCCAGATAGAGGATGCGGTCCATCCCGGTGACGGTGGAGAGCCGGTGGGCGATGGCGATCACGGTGCGCCCCTCGAACAGGCCGAGCAGCGCGTCCTGGATCAGATGCTCCGTCTCGGAATCGAGGGAGGAGGTCGCCTCGTCCAACACCAGGATCGGCGCATTCTTCAGGAAGGCGCGGGCGATGGCGACCCGCTGGCGTTCACCGCCCGACAGCTGGATGCCACGCTCACCCACCACGGTGCCATAACCGCCGGCACGGCCATCGATGAAACGGTCGCAATGGGCGCGGATGGCTGTCGCCCGGATCGCCTCGTCCGTCGCCCCCTCGCTGCCATAGGCGATGTTGTCACGGATGGAGCGGTGGAACAGGCTCGGCAGCTGCGGCACCTCGGCCACCGCACGGTTGAGCGAGGCGAGGCTGACCGTGGCGATGTCCTGCCCATCGATCAGGATACGCCCGCCCTGCACGGGGAACTGGCGGCGCAGCAGCCGGACCATGGTGCTCTTGCCCGCTCCCGACGGACCGACCAGCGCCACCCGCTCCCCCGGCCGGATGGTGAGCGACAGGCCGTCGAACACCGCCCCGTTTCCGGGATGGGCGAAGCGGATGTCCTCGAAACGGATGGCGCCGTCGCTGACCGCCAGCTCGGGACGGCCAGGCGGATCCGGGATCTCGTGCGGGCGGACGATCAGCTCCAACGCTCCCGACAGGACGCCCAGCTGTTCGAAGAAGCCGAGCATGCGGGTCGACAGGCCCCAGACATTGGTGCCGACGATGCTGGCAAGCGAAAAGACCATGGCGAAATCGCCCACGCTCATCCGCCCGGCCATCGCCTCCGACACGGCGATGCCGATCAGGGTGATCTGGAAGACCAGCAGGGCGTTGAACAGCCAGAACCACATCTTGGTCAGGAACCAGCGCAGTTCCTTGGAACGGGCGATCTCGCCGGTCAGGGCGTCGGACAACCTGGCCAGCTCCTGCCGGCGGCGGGCGAAGGCGCGCACCAGTTCGGCATTGGCGATGATGTCGACCATGCGGCCAGTGGTCGACGACACCTCCTCGGAGAAGGCGTGCGACAGCCGCAGGCAGCGCCGCGCCAACAGGGCCGACAGGGTCAGATGCGCCGCGGTCCAGCCGACCAGCAGGCCGGCGAACAGCGTCTGGGCCGAGGCCAGCAGGGTCAGGCCGATGGCGAGGACGACGACGATGCGGATGATGTCGTTGGTCAGGATTTCCAGGATCTGGATGGCGCTCTGCCCGGCCTGCTTGACCTTCTGACCCAGGTTGCCGGCGAAATTATCCTGGAAGTAGCGCGGCGAATGATCGATCAGATGGTCGAACAGCCGGACCTGGATGGCGTGGCGCAAGGCCGGCGAGGTATGGAGATCGACCAGCTCGCGCAGGCGGTTGAACAGCGCCGACGCGATCCATAGCCCACCCAGCAGCAGGAACCAGCGCATCACCTCCGCCGTCCAGGCTGGCGAGCCGTTTGGTGGATTTCCAGACAGTCCCGCAAGCGAATCGACCAGCCCGCGCATCGCCACCGGTTCCAACCCCATCAGCCCGATTCCACCAGCGGCGGCGAGGTTGAGCAGGATGGCGCGACCGAGGAAGCCGTTGCGCACGAACATCCACAGGAAGCGCCAGGGCGAGGAGGGCAGGGGCCGACCGGAGAGAAGGGGCTCGGCCACGAGGGCTTTGTTGGAAACAGGCAAGGGGCGTCGGCGCTCCGTCGCGCGATTGGCCGGGCGCTGCCGGCGGACCGCCTCCTTATAGGCGCAAGGCGGCATCAGCGGAATCCATCCTTCCGGGGGCGCCGGTTCCCCCTCTCTTCCCCATCGACAGCGGCGCCGGATGCCCGCAGGCTGTCGCCCCATTCTCCGTCTTCCAGGCATCGTCCTTCCATGCGGATCCTGTTCGTCCACCAGAACACTCCTGGCCAGTACAAGCATCTCGTCCGCCATTTCGCGGCGGATCCGGCCCATCAGGTCGCCTTCATCGGCAAGGTCCGGCGCGAGCTGCCGGGGGGCACGCAGATGGCGCTCTACCGTCCGACGCGCGAGCCGGGGGAGGCGACCCACCCCTATATCCGCATGTTCGAGGGGCAGATCCTGCACGGGCAGGGGGCCGTCCGCGCCGGGCTGGCCCTGCGGAAGGAGGGCTTCACCCCCGACGTGATCTGCGCCCATCCCGGCTGGGGCGAGGCGCTGTTCCTGAAGGACTTGTTCCCGGACGCCCGCCTGCTGCTCTATTGCGAGTTCTTCTACCGGGCCGACGGGTCGGACGTCGGTTTCGATCCGGACCGGCCGGTGACGCTGGAAACGCGCTGCCGCATCCGCGCCAAGAACTCGGCCCTGCTGGCCGGGCTGGAGGCGATGGACTGGGGCGTCAGCCCGACGGAGTGGCAGCGGCACCAGCATCCCGACGTCTTCCGTCCGCGCCTCTCGGTGATCCATGACGGGGTCGACACCGCGGTCTGCCGGCCGGATCCGGCCGCCATCGTCACCCTGCCCGACGGCCGCAGCCTGTCACGCGAGGACGAGGTGGTGACCTATGTCGCCCGCAACCTGGAGCCCTACCGCGGCTTTCCCACCATCATGCGGGCAGCGGCGGAACTGCTGCGGCGCCGGCCCAACCTGCACATCCTGATGGTGGGCGGCGACGAGATCAGCTACGGCGCGCCGCCCGAGGGCGGCGGCACTTGGCGCGAGAAAATGTGGCGGGAGACGATGCTGGACGCCACCGGCGCGCCCAAGCCGGAAGCGGCGCGGCTGCATGTGCTGGGCAAGCTGCCTTATGACCGCTACCTGTCGGTCCTGCGCGTCTCGCGCGCTCACGTCTACCTGACCTTCCCCTTCGTCCTGTCCTGGTCGATGCTTGAGGCGATGGCTTGCGGCGCCGTCATCGTCGGCTCCGACACGCCGCCGGTCGCCGAGGTGATCGCGGACGGGGTGAACGGTCTGCTGACGGGCTTCTTCGATCCGATGGCGCTCGCCGACCGGGTGGAAACGGCGCTGGACGATCCGGACCTGCGCGCCGCCCTGTCGGCCGCCGCCCGGCGGACGGTGGTGGAGCGCTTCGACCTTGCCACCGTCTGCCTGCCGGCGCAGCTCCGCCTGCTTGAGGATGTGCGGGACGGACGGCTGCCGCCCGCCCCGGCATGTCCCGAGACTCGTCCGGCCTGACGGGCCTTGCACCGGGCATCGTCCTGAATTAACCCGATCGTCAGAAAGCGCCGGTTACGGTCGGGATGCATGGCGATTCCGGCAAGGGTCCCCTGGATCACGCGGCGGCCCGGCGGTTTCGAACGATGCGGCTTCAACGGACGGAACCGGCGGTGACCATACACTCCAGCAAGGCGGGCAAGCCCGCAGCAGCGATCTCGGCGGACGCGGACCGACAGAACAAGGACGCCGGTATCGGGCTGGAAGCTGGCCTGCGCATGCTGGACGGCCGGTCGATCCTGGTGACGGGGGGGACGGGTTCCTTCGGGCGCCGCTTCGTCGAGACGGTGATGCGGCATGCCAAGCCGCGCCGGGTCATCATCTTCTCGCGCGACGAGTTCAAGCAGTACGAGATGCAGCAGCGCATGCCGGCGGAGTGGGCGCCGACGCTGCGCTATTTCATCGGCGACGTGCGCGACCGTGAACGGCTGAACCTCGCGATGCGCGAGGTTGATTTCTGCGTCCACGCCGCGGCGCTGAAGCATGTGCCTGCCGCCGAATACAATCCGATGGAGTGCATCCACACCAACGTCTACGGGGCGGAGAATGTGGTGCGGGCGGCGCTGTCGGCCGGGGTGCGGCGTGTCGTCGCGCTGTCGACCGACAAGGCGGCCAACCCGATCAACCTCTATGGCGCCAGCAAGCTGGCGTCGGACAAGATCTTCATCGCCGCCAACAACCTGTCGGGCGCGCTCGACACCCGCTTCGCCGTGGTGCGCTACGGCAATGTCGTGGGGTCGCGCGGCAGCGTGGTGCCGCTGTTCCGCAAGATGATCGCCGAGGGGGCGGACCATCTGCCGGTCACCGACGAACGGATGACCCGCTTCTGGATCACGCTGCAGCATGGTGTCGATTTCGTGTTGTCCTGCTTCGCCATGATGCAGGGCGGCGAGATCTTCGTGCCGAAGATCCCCAGCATGCGCATCGCCGACCTCGCCCACGCCATGGCGCCGGAGCTGCCGCGGAAGATCGTCGGCATCCGGCCGGGCGAGAAGCTGCACGAGGTGATGATCACCGAGGATGATTCCCGCCAGACCTACGAGCTGGCCGACCGTTATGTCATCGAGCCGGCCTTCACCTTCTGGCAGCATGCGCCCTACGAGCGGCTGAACGCCCGCCCGGTGGCCGACGGCTTCCGCTATGCCAGCGACGGCAATGACGACTGGCTGGACGGCGAGCGGCTGCGCGTCCTGTTGACGGAAGCGCCCTGATGGCGGCCGCCTGGCAGCCGGATCCGTCCTTCCTTCCCTATGGCCGCCAATCCGTGGAGGAGGAGGACATCGCCGCGGTGGCCGCGGTGCTGCGCGGGGACTGGCTGACCCAGGGGCCGGCGGTGGCCGCTTTCGAGCGGGCGCTCGCCGGCCGGGTGGGGGCCGCCGGGGCGGTGGCCTGCGCCAACGCCACCGCCGCGCTGCGGCTCGCCTACACCGCACTCGGCATCGGGCCGGGCGATGCGGTGGTGGTGCCGTCCAACACCTTCCTCGCCACCGCCTCGGCCGCCCGCCACACCGGGGCCGAGGTCGCCTTCGCCGACGTCGATCCCGACAGCGGCCTGATGGGCGTGGCCGAGGCCGAGGCCGCCATCGCCCGCGCCCGCCATGCCGGCTGGCGCGTCCGCGCGCTCGCCCCCGTCCATTATGCCGGGCAGACCGCGCCGATGGCCGGGCTGGCGGCGCTCGCCCGGGCGGAGAGGCTGGCGCTGGTCGAGGATGCCGCCCACGCCATCGGCACGGTCGATCTGTCCGCCGGCGAGAGGCCGGTCGGCGCCGGCTGGCCGGAGGTGGAGGCGGGCTCGCTCACCGTCTTCTCCTTCCATCCGGTCAAGACCATCGCCGCCGGGGAGGGCGGGGCGGTCACCGGCAACGACCCGGCGCTGATGGCCCGGGTCCGGCGCCTGTGCAACCATGGCATGGTGCGCGATCCACCGGCGGGGGAGGGCTTCGCCGACCCCAAGGCCGCCCTCGACGCGGAAGGGAGGCCAAACCCCTGGTACTATGAGATGGCGGAGCCCGGATTTAATCACCGGTTGTCCGATATCCATGCCGCCCTGGTGCTGAGCCAGCTCGGACGGCTCGACCGTTTCGTCGAACGCCGTGCCCGGCTGATGGCGCTCTATGCCGAGCGACTGGTCCCGCTGGCCCCGCTGCTGCGGCCACCGGCCCTGGTACCTTGGTGCCGGCCGGCCTGGCACCTGTGCGCCGCGCGCATCGACTTCGATGCTGTGGGGCGGACCCGCGCGGCGGTGATGACGGGGCTCCGTGCCCTGGGCATCGGCAGCCAGGTCCATTACATCCCGGTTCATCGCCAACCCTACTGGCGCCGCCGCTATGGCGATCTCGCCATGTCTGACGCCGTCCTGCCCGGCGCCATGCGGCATTACGCCCAGACCCTGTCGCTGCCCCTGTTTCCGGCCATGGCCGACGGCGACGTCGCGCGCGTCGCCGCGGCGTTGGAGCAGGTCCTCTCCTGACCGCGCACCGGCCTGCCCTGCCGGTCATGACGGCGTATGTTCAGGGTCACGACCATTTCGATTGAGCGATTCCGTTAGCGTTTTGGAGAGGATGGACCGATAACAATGGCGTCGTCAGGAGGGCATAGGCCCAGGCCGAACGGCTGAACAGCCGTATGGCCGAGGTCCGGTCGTCCCGAACGCCGTTCCCACAGTGTTTCGCGTACGGACCTCCGAATTTGCTTCGCAACACGCTTTGGAATCTGCTTGGCGAGGGGCTGCCCATGGTGGCGGCCCTGCTGTCGATTCCGTGGCTGATCTCCGCCGTCGGAATGGAGCGCTTCGGCGCGCTGACCCTGATCTGGGCCTTGCTCGGTTATCTGGGGGTGCTCGATCTCGGGCTGGGGCGGTCGCTGGTCCAGGTCGTCGCCGACCGGATCGGTCATGGCGGACAGCCGGCGGCGGGGAATGGGGCTGGCGGTGTGGCGGGAATCGCCGGGCCGGCCATCGCTCTGATGGGGGCCATCGGCCTCTTGACCGGCGGGGTGGTGGCGCTGGGGGCCGGGCTGCTGGCCAACCGCTTCCAACTGGAGACCGGCACCTCGCCGGAGGAGATCCGGGGCAGCTTGCTGGTGGCGGCGGCCATCGTGCCGATCGCGCTGGTCTCGGCCGGCCTGCGCGGCGTGCTGGAGGCGCACCAGCGTTTCCGTCCGATCAGCCTGGTGCGAATGACGGTGGGGGTGCTGAATTATCTCAGTCCGCTCTGCGTGCTGCCCTTCAGCCAGAGCCTGGTGCCGGTGATCGCCGCCATCGCCGTCGGCCGCTTCATCGGGTTGGTCGGCTATGGCGTGCTGGCGGTACGGCAGATGCCGGATCTGCTGCGTCCCGGCCGCTGGGGCCATCCGTCCCTGCGCGGGCTGTTCACCATGAGCGCCTGGATGATGCTGAACAATCTGGTCGGCCCGGCGATGCTCTATGCCGACCGCTTCATCCTGCTCAGCCTCGTTCCGGCGGCGATGGTCGCCTTCTACACCACCCCGTTCGAGCTGCTGTCGCGGCTGATGGTGATCCCCGGCGCCCTGTCGCTGGCGCTGTTCCCGCTGGCCTCCAGCCTGTTCCGGCGTGATCCGCCGGCGCTGGGCCGCATCCTGGACGCCGGCGGCCACCTGACGCTGGCGGTATTCCTGGCGATGCAGGCCGCCACCATCGTCGGCGGCGAGACGGCGCTGGAGCTGTGGCTGGGGCCGGCCTTCGCCGCAAACAGCGCGTCGGTGCTGTCGATCCTGATGCTGGGCGTCTTCTTCAACGCCACCGCCTATGTGCCCAACACCCTGATCCAGAGCGTCGGCCGCGTCGACGTGACGGCACGGCTGCAACTGGTCGAACTGCCGGTCTATCTGGGGGTGCTGTGGCTGCTGGCGGAGCGCTATGGCGCGGTCGGCGCCGCGGCGGCCTGGAGCCTACGCACCGCGGTCGATTGCGGGCTGCTGCTGCTGCTGCTGCCGCGGGTGGCGCCGGGAACGGGGGGGGTGGCGCTGACCATCGGCCTGCGCGCGCTGCTGGCCGGGGCGGCCGGGTTGGCCGGGTTGCTGGTCGGCGGACCGGTGGGGGCGGCGATCAGCCTGACCGGCCTGCTGGCGGTCGGGCTGGGGGTGGCCGGCCAGCTGCTGCGCACCCGGTCCTGGGAAAAGCTGGCCTCCCCGCTGCGCAAAAGCCGGCTGGCCTCGAGGTCCAGCGGTCTATCGGCGTCCGGGGCCCGTGGGGGAGGCATCGACGGAGCGGCGGCGGACCGTCCGTGACAACCGTCTTGGGAGCGGGGCCGGCTGGGCCGCCGGACGCACTCTAGCGGCACGGTCGCGCAGGTGGTTCCTTTGCCGTTCGAAATGCGCTATGTGAGCGGAAACTCTGTGCAACGCTGGTTGGAGTTCGAAGGCCATGGCCGAGGGTACTGTGGACTATTACGCGATGGTCGAAGAGGCTTGGCAGCTCAGCGACACCGCGCGCGATTATGTGAAGAACGCCGGTCGCGAGGTGGACAACACCGAGCTGTGGGAGAAGGTGTTCGCCGCCTCGCCGCTGATCGATCTGGAGCGCACCCGCGCCGAAGGCGGCCAGCCCTTGCAGAAGATCTTCTTCAAGAACCCCTACGGCCTGCAGTACCGTGCCGATCACAAGGACTGGATCCCGTTCCGTCACGGCGCGCTTGACCCGGCCTATCTCCAGGTCATCTGACCTCCTTCCATCCCATGGCCCGTTCAGCCGGCTGTTCGCAGCTCTGACCGGGCGGGACCGGGAGTGACGTCGCGAGGGAGACGGGCAGAGGAGCGGGCATGGCACGGCTGGTGGCGGGGCAGGGCTTCACCCTCGATCTGGATGAGGCCCGGCTGGCGAATGGTTTCGTCGCCGACGCCTTCACCACCCTGCCCGACGCCTTGTCCATCGCCGCCGGTCCGGGCAGCCAGACCGTCACCCGCAAGGTCGCCGGCCGGGCGCATGCCACCACGATCGACTATGCCGCCACCGGTGGCGGGACGGCGTCCAACATCCGTTTCACCGCATTGACCGACCGCGATGCCGATGGCGCCCTGCGCTATCGGATCGAGGGGCTGGATGTCGCCCTGACCGGCGGGACGCTCGGCCGGTTCGGCGCCCGCGCCTTCCAGCAGATCGACGGCTTCGTCGGGGCGGATGGCGACGACAGCGTCTATCTGGGCGTGCCCGGCGGGCGTAGCTTCGACGGCGGCGGCGGCATAGACCGGGCCATCTACGGCACTGATCCGCGCCGCTACGCCCTGCAGGACGGCAGCCACCGGGCGGAGACGCCGGTGGTGGTGGCGCTCGACGGCGGCGGCCGGCGCTATGCCGTGGTGTCGAGTCGTAGCGCGGACGTGCTGACCGATGTGGAGATGGTCACCATCGATGGCCGCACCGCCGCCCTGGTGGCCTTCGCTTTTGACGCGCGGGGGTATCTTGCGGCCAACCGTGACCTTGCCGTCGCCTTCGGCGACAATGTGGTCGCGGCCGCCGCCCATTACGCCTGGAGCGGCCGGAACGAGGGCCGCAGCCTCGGCGGGTTCGATGCGCTGGGTTATCTGGGCGCCAATCCGGACCTGCTCGGCGTCGTCGGTGCCGATGCCAATGCCGCGCTTCACCACTATCTGGTCAGCGGTGCGCGTGAGGGGCGGACAGCCGGTTTCGATCCCTATGGCTATCTCGCCTCCAACCCGGATGTGCTGGCGGTCTACGGTCTCGACCCCGTGGCGGCGCTGATCCATTATGGTCAATCCGGTCTGCGCGAGGGGCGGACGGCGACCGGATTTGATGCGCTCGGCTACATCGCCTCCTATCCCGACCTGATCACCGCCTTCGGGACCGACGGCAAGGCCGCTGTCCGCCATTATCTCACCAGCGGCCTCGCGGAGGGGCGCGGCATCACCTTCGATGCGGCGGCTTATCTGGCCGCCAACCCCGACGTGGCGGCGGCCACCGGCGGCAATCCCGCGGCGGCCGAGGCCCATTACATCATCGCCGGGCGGCGCGAGGGCCGGATGGCGCATCCCGCCCCACGGCAAGCCGAGCGGCTCGCCGTCCCGTCCCTGGCGGCGGCTCCGCTGCCGCAGGGGGCGCCGGTGGTGCTGACCGGCACGACCGGCAACGACACGCTGAGCGGCACCGCCGATTCCGACGCGGTGGACGGGTTGGCCGGCGTCGACAGCTTCGTGCTGACCGGCGCGCTCGCCTCCTATTCGTTGTCCATCGATTCCGGCGGCGCTCTGCTGATCAGCGGTCCCGACGGCACCGATATGCTGACCAGCATCGAGCTGCTGCAAGCCACCGACGGGATCCATCCGGTCGGCTCACTGGTTGGCTTCTCCCAACCATCATTGGCCGGGCTGACCGTTTCGGCGGCGGCAAGTGCCGGCAATGATTATCTGATCGGCACGTTCCGGGGCGACGCCATCGGCGGCGGGGCGGGCAATGACACCATCAGCGGGCTGGCCGGCAACGACACGCTGTTCGGCAATACCGGCAACGATGTCCTGCTGGGCGGCGACGGCGCCGACCAGCTGGAGGGCGGGGCGGGCAGAGACCTGCTGTTCGGCGGCGCCGGGGACGACCTGCTGCGTGGCGATATCATCGATGTCGCCGGCAATGACACCTTGCTGGGTGAAGAAGGCAACGATTGGCTTGATTCCGGACCGGGGAACGACTGGCTGGACGGCGGCGCCGGCGTCGACACGCTCTATGGCGGGATCGGCAGCGACGTGCTGCGTGGCGGCAGTGGCGACGACATCCTGTTTGGCGATGTCTATACCGACCGCAGCCACGCGATCTCCGTCAATCCCAACGACTCCGTCACCGGCTATGAGGATGTGCTGCTGGGCGGTGCCGGCACCGACACGCTGATCGGCGGCTATGGCGCCGACCTGCTGGACGGCGGCGTCGGAGCGGACATCTTCTCGATCCGCAACCTGAACGAATCCACCCTCGCCGCCCCGGACATCATCATCAATTTCAACGGTGCCGTCGTGGCGGCGGAAGCGCTGAAGGGGCTGGCGAGCTATGCCACCGCCGGGGCGGAGGGCGACCGCATCGACCTGTCGGAGATCGATGCCATCGCCGGCACCATCGACAACGACGCCTTCACCTTCATCGGCACCGCCGGCTTCAGTGCCGCCGGTCAACTGCGCTACCAGTCCTCCGGTACGGTGACACTGATCGAGGGTGAGGTGAACGGCAATGGGGTGGCCGATTTCCGCATCCAGGTCAACATCGCCAACTACCGCTTCTCCGCCTTCGATTTCGTGCTGTAGGCGGCGATGTTCACCCTCACCAGGACCGAACGGTTCGAACAGGAGATCAAGAAGAGCCGCTTCCTGGCCCAGGCCGCCCCGGCCGGCAGCGAGGAGGAGGCGCGTCGCTTCATCGCCGAAGCCAGCATTCCGGAGGCCGGCCACAATTGCTGGGCCTGGCGGGTCGGCGACGTCTATCGCTTCAACGACGATGGCGAGCCGGGCGGGACGGCCGGCCGCCCGATCCTGCAGGCCATCGAGGGCCAGGACCTCGACCGGGTGGCGGTGGTGGTCAGCCGCTGGTTCGGCGGCATTCTGCTGGGGGCGGGCGGGCTGGTGCGCGCCTATGGCGGCACGGCGGCGAATTGCCTGAAGGCGGCGGCGCGCGAGCCCATCATCACCTACGCCACCCTGTCCGTCGTCTGCGGCTTCGCCGATGAGGCGCGCCTCCGCTCCGGCCTGAACGCCTTTCCCGGCAGCCGGGCCGAGACCGTCGGCTTCACCGCCGACGGTGTCCAGATCCAGGTCGTGCTGCCCCGTGATCATGCCGACCGCTTCGTCCGTCTGGTCACCGATCTTTCCCGCGGCCAGGCTGTGGTGGACTTTGTCGCCGACTGAAGCCCACCTCTTTATTTACCATAAGTATAGTTATGTGTTTTTTGCGTGTACGCGCGGTAGGTTCTATTCTGAAGTGCGACTTTCCTGTAATCACAGTGGTTTACGGGTGGTAAGTGCTGATGGGAGCACATTATTCTCAGATCGATTTTGCCGAACGTCGGCGCATCCAGGTCAGCGGGCCTTGCCGCGGCTGGCCTTCGCCATGGAGGGCAGTGCCATGTCGATTACCAGTCGGTGTCCCCGTTCCTTGTCGGGAGGCAGGGTGGAAAGGCCGAGCAGGCGCACGGGACCAGCCTCCCCCCCCTCGTCGCTGAACAGCAGGCGGGTCCCGCCACCGTCCCGCTCCGTCCGGTAGCCGAGCGCCGTCGCCGGCAGGCGGCCGGATGGCGGTGCCTGCCACAGCGTACCGGGAAGCTTCACCTCCAGCCGACCGTCGGGGCGGCGCACCGGCGTTTCGACGCGCGGATCCTGATCGAGATCGAGCACGACGCGCAGCCCGTCCCCACCATTTGCGGTGCGGATGCGCTCCACATGGCGCGGGAGTGCCGGGTTCGCCGCGCTCTTGCTCCCGGACGGGCGGGCGTGAGTGTCGGGTGCCGGCTTCACGCTGGGGTGCGGGGGTTCCACCGCCCCTTCCGTCCGCAGGGCAAGAGCGGTCTCCTGCGGTTCGGGTTTCGTCGCCGGGAGCGGGGCAAGCGGGAGGGGAGCCGGGGCTGGGGCCGTCTGGGCCGCGACTGCGGGCGTGACAGGCTGGGGCGCGGTCGGTTGGATTACAGTTGGTTGGGGAGCCGCCGGCTGAACCTCCGCCTGCCTCTTGACCGTGTCCCTGAAGCCGCCCTGGCGGCCCTCGGCGCGGCCCTGTTGGACGTAATGGGCGTAGCCGCTGGAGATCTGCTTGTTGCGGACGGCGGCGGCGACATCGGGGTTGGCGTCCAGATAGGCGCGTTCCCGCCAGCCGGCCGGCTGCGCCATGCTGGTGTCTATTTCCGAGGTGCGGCGCCAGCCGGACATCAGCGACGGCATCGACCCGTACAGCCCCAGCCCTTCCACCGCCAGCGACAGCCAGAAGGGCGTCAGCAGCAGGAGCAGAAGGCGCAGAAGCTGGGGGATTGGCGACAAGGCGGCTCGTGTCCGTCGAAAGGGTGGCGGCGCCGGTCCCGACGGTCCGGCATGCCCCGCATGCCTACTCCCAAGCGCCGCGTCCGGTCCAGGAAAAGCCGTTGGGAAAAGCCTGCGCTCAAGATGGACCGTCGCAGAGCACGCGCAAGAGTGTTCAAGGACGTTCGGCCTTCTGAACCGCACCGGGTTTGCTGGATGCCCCGTTTCTTGAGAGACTGGGGTCGACAAGACGAAGCAAGCATCACCCAAATAGGCCCCTGAAGTGCGCGAACGCGCGGTTCGCATGGTGTTTGACCACGAAGGCGAACACGCGTCGCAGTGGGCGGCGATCAGTTCGATCGCTGCGAAGATCGGCTGCACGGCGGAGACGTTGCGGGGCTGGGTCCGGCAGGCCGAACGTGACCAGGGCAAGCGGCCCGGTCCGACTACGGACGAGCAGGAGCGGATCATATTGGTCAAGTGCCCCCGTGATAACGGCGATAGGCCGGATTCCAGCGGCCGGGCCGGAAGGCGACGGGGCCGACCCCATCCCTATGCGCCGTCGCATGAACGGAGGCATAAGGGTATGGAGATCTGGCCCTTTCCCGCCGACACCCCACCTGCTGGGGAATGGTCGGCAAGAAGGAGCGGTACCGTGCGAGGGGTCTGGATGAAGCTGCCGGTTCAGTATCGCTGGGGAGTCGCCGTCCTGGCGTTCCTGCCGTCCGGCGCTGTCGCCCAAGCTCCTGCCCCCTCTTCCGCCGGTGCGCCGGTGCTGGAACTGCCGGTGCGCTGCCGGATTGGGACGGACTGTTTCGTCCAGAATTATGTCGATGCCGATCCGGGGCCGGGGATGCGGGACTTCGCCTGCGGGCGGCTGACCTATGACGGGCACAAGGGAACCGATTTCCGGCTGACCGATCTGGAGGCGATGCGGCGCGGGGTGGCGGTGGTGGCCGCAGCACCCGGCACGGTGGCCCGCGTGCGCGACGGCATGGAGGATGTCAGCATCCGGCAGAGCGGCGGCGCGGCGGCCGGGCGGGAGGCCGGCAATGCGGTGGTGGTCGACCATGGCAATGGCTGGGAAACCCAGTACAGCCACCTGAAGCGCGGCAGCATCGTGGTCAGGCCGGGCGACCGGGTGGAGGCGGGCACGCCGCTGGCCCAGGTCGGACTGTCCGGCAACACCGAGTTCCCCCATGTCGATTTCACCATCCGCCATGACGACCATACTCTCGACCCCTACACCGGTAAGGAGGCCGGGGCCGGAGAGGCTCCGACCTGCGCCGCCGGCCAGGGTGAGGCCCCAGTGTCGTCCTCCGGGACGCTGTGGAGCGCCGAGGCGCGCCGGACGCTCGCCTACCGGCCGAGTGCGCTGCTCGGCGCCGGCCTGGCTCCCGAGGCGCCGAGGGCCGAGGTGGTCCGGGATGGCGGCTATGGCGGCCAACCCCTGCCGGCCCACACGCCGATGCTCGGCGTGTGGGCGGAACTGATGGGGGGGCGGCAGGGCGACCGGGTAACGCTGGAGGTGGCCGGTCCCGATGGCCGCCGCCTGTTCCGCAACGAGGGCGCGGTGCCGCGTCCGCTCGTCGTGCTGTTCCTCGCCGCCGAGGTCAAGAAGCCGGTTCCCGGCCCCTGGACGCCCGGCCCCTACCGGGTGACGGTGACGCTGCGCCACGGCGACGAGACGGTGTTGCGGGAAGAGCGCCGGGTGGAGTTGCGCTGAAAGCCGGTTGAGCGGGGGTCTGTCAGAGAAACTTTAAGAATTATGCAAGTGAAAACTGTCAACTCATCAGCATTTGTCACGAAATGAACACCGCTTCCCCACGCAAAATTGGCCATCCAGAAGGATGAGCCTACCTCCTTATTAAGTATTCTTGTCGTTTGATCGTCCGGTATCGGCAAGGCGATCCGGCAATGACAGACACGCAGCAGGCTTTCTTCGTCGCGACCAACGGCAACGATTCCTGGTCGGGGCGTCTGGCGGCACCCAATGTCGACGGCACCGACGGCCCGTTCGTCACGCTGGAGCGCGCGCAGAGCGCGATGCGGGCGACCGGCATCCGCGACACCTATGTCCGCGGCGGCAGCTATGCCATGACGCGCACGGTCACGCTGACCGGGGCCGACAGCGGCGTGCGCATCATGGCCTATCCGGGCGAGACGCCGGTGTTCAGCGGCGGCGAGCGGGTCGGCGGCTTCACCGCCATCGGCGGCGGGCTCTATGCCGCGACGACGTCCGCGACGGGGCTCGACCTCTCCATCGGCGGGGTGCGGCAGAAGGTGGCGCAGACCGGCGACTGGACCGCCGGCGACGCCAAATCCGGCTGGTCGGTGCTGGAGGCGGCGGCCGGCGGCGCCAGCAGGACCAGCCTGCGCGTTGGCGCCGGCGACGGGGCGATGGCGGCGGTGCTGGCCGCCGGGATCCAGCCAGGAACGATGGTCCAGACCTTCGACACCGAACGGCTGTCCGACAGCATCGTCGGCGTCGCCTCCGCCGATGCCGGCAGCCGGACCATCAATTTCACGCAAGGGGTGAAATACGCCCTGCGCAGCGGTGGCACCTACCGCCTGCTGAACGACGACGCCTTCATCCGCGACGCCGGAGAATTCGCCTGGCAGGCCGAGACCGGCCGGCTGGTGGTGAAGCCGCAGGATCCCGGCACTCTGCTTGCCCAGGGCGCGGTGGTGGCGCGGCTCGACACGCTGCTGGCGCTCAACGGGGCGAGCGGCGTCACCCTCCAGGGGTTGACCTTCGCCGACACCAGCTGGGACGGCTCTGCCCTGACGCTGACCAATGCGTCTGGCAACAGCATCGCCGGCAACCGCTTCGTCAATGTCGGTACGGCGATGACGCTGACCGGCTCGTCGTCCAACGTGATCGAGGCCAACCGGCTGGAGCATCTGGGAGCCGGCGGCATCAAGGTGACCTACGGCAGCAACGGCAACCGCATCGCCGCCAACGGCATTTCCGATATCGGCGAGGTGCTGAAGGATGTCGCCGGCATCCAGCTCTACGGCACCAGCGGCACGCTGATCTCCGGCAACGATATCCGCAACAGCCCGCGCTACGGCATCTCGATCAAGAACTGGGACGGCGCCACCGTCAACACCGGCACGGTGGTGGAATACAACCGGATCTACAACACGATGACCGAGACCGCCGACGGCGGCGCCATCGAGATGCTGGGCCGGTCCAACCTCGACACCCGCACGGTCATCCGCGGCAACGACATCCGTGCCGTCGGCGGGCTGGCGACCGACGGGTCCGGTTGGCTCGACCGCCAGAAGAGCTTCGGCGTCTATCTGGACGACATGGCCAACGGCGTCGCCGTCCGGGACAATTTCATCCAGAACACCGGCTGGGCCAGCGTCTTCATCCATGGCGGCGATTCCAACAGCGTCACCAACAATTTCGCCGTCCTGTCCAACCCGCGCGAACGCTTCATCCGGCTGGAATGGGTGCCGAGCGCCGGGAGCATCGGGCGGCTTGCCGACAACAGCGTCACCGGAAACGTCGTCTCCTCCTCCACTGGCGTCGATTACTGGGAGTTCTGGACTCCCGGTTCCTACAGCGTCACCGGCAATCTGCTGCAGGGCGCGCGTGGGCTGAATGGTGGCGACAGGGTATCGTCCGGACTGTTCGCCAACCCGGCGGCCGGTGATTTCCGGCTGGGCACCGGCGTGGCGGCGGCTCTCGGGATCCATGACCTCGACTGGTCGCGGATGGGCTCCGCAGCGCTGACTGTGCCGGGAATTCCGGCTCCTGTCACGGAAACGGGAGGCGCCTCCTCCTCCCCGGCGGCCGGTCCGGGCCCGATGCCGGAACCGGTATTCTCGCCGCTGGCCTATATCGCCTCCTATGCCGACCTGTCGGCCGTCTTCGGTACCGACGCCGCGGCCGGCGCCGCCCATTACATCGCCAACGGCCGGGCGGAGGGCCGGACGGTCAGCTTCGATCCGCTGGCCTACATCGCCTCCTATGGCGACCTTGCCAACGCCTTCGGGGCCAACGGCGACGCCGGCGCGGCCCACTATATCGCCAACGGCCGGCGCGAAGGCCGGACGGTCAGCTTCGATCCGCTGGCCTACATCGCTTCCTATGGCGATCTCGCCAACGTCTTCGGGGCCAACGGCGGTGCCGGTGCGGCCCACTACATCGCCAATGGCCGGGCGGAGGGCCGGACGGTCAGCTTCGACCCGCTGGCTTATCTCGCCTCCTACGGCGATCTGGCCGCCGCCTTCGGCGCCGACCGCAGGAGCGCCGAAATCCATTACATCACCAACGGCAGGGTCGAGGGGCGGACCGTCACCTTCAACCCGCTTGCCTATCTGGCGGCCAACGCCGACCTTGCCGCCGCCTTCGGTGCCGACAGCGGTCGGGCCGAGCTGCATTACCTGGGCACCGGCCGGACGGAGGGGCGGCGCACCACCTTCGATGCCGGGGCCTATCTGGCGGCGAACGGCGACGTGGCGGCGGCCACCGGCGGCGATCTGAACGCGGCGATGCGGCATTACATCCTGTATGGCCGCCTGGAAGGCCGGATGCTGAGCCCCACCGCTTCCAGCGTCCACGCGGCTGGGTTGCCGCCGGAGGCCGCCACCCTGGCCGCCACCGGAATGGGACGAGCATGAGCGGTGCCTTCCGTCCGCCTTGCAGGGCAATCGCATATCAGATTTGGGCGAGCAGTTTTCGGAGGAAGGCGGAATTCCAGGCGGCTCGCAGCAGCTTGACGCGGGTAGACCCCTTGGAAGCATCCTTTGAGACGAGGTTGATGGCGAGGTGCCGGAGGACGGCGAGGTTTTCGGGGCCGTTGTCCTTGCGGTTACGGGCTTGATCCTCGTTCATGGTGACGTCGAGGCGCCAATGCAGGCTGTTCTCCACGCCCCAATGGGCGCGGACGACCTCACCGCAGCGTTCGGCGGAGAGCGGCGTGCTGAACAGGTAGTAGGCGGTCTCCGTCGTCGTCTTGGCCGGGGTTTCGCGGGTACGGACCACCTTGCCGATGGCCGCCAGCCCAGGCCATTGGTGAATGGCCTGGAGCCAGGTAATGTCGGTGGAGACGACGCTGGTACGGGTCTCAATGCGGCCATGATCGCCATCAACGGTGGTGTGGCTGGTGGTGGTCGTGGTCTCGGGATCGTCGAGAAACAGGCTCACGTCAGCATGGAGCGTGCCCTGATTGCCTTTGAGCGCCAAGGCGTAGTCGCCCTTCCGATCGATGATTTTCTGGGCGATGTCGCGCTGGCAGTTGAGCGCGTCGACGGTCACGATGGTCCCTTTGAGCGCCAGCATCTCCAACAACGTGGGCACGGCGGTGATTTCGTTGGACTTGGCGTCGGTGGCGATCTGAGCGAGCACCAGACGCTGCTCGCACCCCCAGGCGCTGACCATGTGCAGGGGCGACTTAGCACTCGCCGTATCGAAGGAGCGCCGCAGCGCCTTGCCGTCGATGGCGATGACGCCCTGGCAGGTCTCGGCAAAGCGGTCCATGAAGGTGCGGAAACAGGCCTGAAACTGCTTGGGATCAAGGAGACGAAACAGCCGGCTGAAGGTATCGTGCGATGGCGGACCGCCCTTTAAGGTGAGGAATTCGCCCAGAAACTCCTGACGTTCGTCAGCGAACTCCGCCATGTCGATGCAGGTTCGCCCACCGCACAGGAACGTGCAGAGAGCGATCATCAGCATTTCATGAAGGTCGTGTTGACGAGCATTGCCCCGTCGTGGATCGTCCAGCGCTCCAAAGCACGCTTTGAACCCTTCCATCTCGTTCCCCCAACGCCCAAATCGGTCCGCCGGGTAGAATCAAATCCGATAGGAATGGCAAGGCTTTTCCGTATGCGATTCCCCTGGTCCGCCTTGCCTGATTGGGTGACAAGGCGGGCGTCAGCCGTTACAACGGCCCGTTCGGCGCCGCTGTCCCGCGGCACCCGGATTTCCATGCGGGGATGATGGCTCAGGCTCTTCTCGACACCCCCTTCACTCAATCGGCCGATCCCGATCCGTTGGGACGCGGCCCGTTGGGGAAGGGTCCGGACAAGCCGGCCGGCCGGCGGTGGCCGCTGCTGGTCAAGCTCGCGGTGACGGTGGCGGTCCTGGGCGCACTCGCCGCCGGGGCCGACTGGGCGGGCATTGGCGCGCGCCTGTCGGCTGCCGACCCCTGGCTGTTCGCCGCCGGCTTCGCCGCGAAGGCGCTGACCCTGCCCTTCGCCTCGCAGCGGTGGCGGTCGGTCGGCCGGGCCGCCGGCTTTTCCCTGACCCGCTGGACCGCCTTCCGCTTGCAGATGGCCAGCAGCTTTCTCGGTCAGATCCTGCCGGGATCGGTCGGGGCCGACCTGCTGCGCGGCTGGTTCACCTGGCGGCTCGGCCACCCCGCCGGGCCGGTGATGCTGGCGCTGCTGGTCGACCGGCTGATGGCGCTCCTGGGCGTGGTGCTGATCGGGCTGGTCGGGCTGCCGCATCTGGCCGCGGTGGCGCCGCCCGCCGTCGCCGCCACCGTGCTGGTCGGCGGGCTGGTCCTGGCCGTCGCCATGGGGCTTCTGCTGCTGGCCGGCCGTCTCCCCCGCGACCGGCTGCCGATTCCGAAGCGGCTGCGCGACGGGGCGCTGGTGCGTACCGCCTGGGGGGCGGTGGCGCAGTTGCGTGCCATGGCCGGCACCCCAGCCGCCTGGGCGGCGCTGGGCCATGGTATCGGCGTCCATCTCGCCACCATCACCGCAACCATTCTCTTCGCCCGCTCGGTCGGCCTGCCGCTCGGCTGGCTGGACGGGCTCGCCATCGTGCCGGCCGCCATCGTCGCCGCGGCACTGCCCGTCTCGCTCGGCGGCTGGGGGGTGCGCGAGGGGGCGATGGTCGCCGGCTTCGCGCTGCTTGGCTTCGATGCCGACGCGGCTCTTCTGGTCTCGCTGCTGGTCGGGCTGTCGATCGCTGTCCTGTCGCTGCCCGGCGGCCTGTTCTGGCTGCTGCTGCGCAATGAGACGGCGGCGGCGCCCGATGCCGGCTCCTCCGGCGGACCCGACGCCTTTCCCACGGATTTTTCCCGATGACAGACCTGCCCACTCCGACGCTTTCCGAGACGTCCGCCGAAACGCGTGCCCTTTCCCCCCGCCAGCAGCGGATCCGCGCCCTGTTCGACGCCATGGCTCCGCTGCGCGAGGGCTGGGCCGACCGCAACCGCGCCTTCCATGACGCCGACCGCGCCTATCTGCGTTTCCTGATCCCGGAAGAGGCGACGGTGCTGGAGATCGGTTGCGGTGTCGGCGACACGCTGGCGGCGCTCAAGCCGGCGCGCGGCGTCGGCATCGACCTCAGCCCGGCGACGATCGAGGTGGCGAAGGCGCGCCATCCGCATCTGGAGCTGATCGCCGCCGACGCCGAGGATCCGGCGACCATCGACGCGGTGGAGGGGCCGTTCAGCCACATCCTGCTGTCGGGCACCATCGGCTTCCTCGACGACATCGAGGAGACGCTGCGCCTGCTGCGCCGGGTCGCCAATCCTAAGACCCGCATCATCGTCAGCTATCACTCCCGCGTCTGGGAGCCGATCCTGTGGGCGGCGGAAAAGCTGGGGATGCGCATGCCGCAGGGGCAGCAGAACTGGCTGTCCACCAGCGACATCGTCAATCTGCTGGATCTGGCCGGCTGGGAGCCGGTGCGCCGCGAATGGCGCCAGCTGATCCCGAAGCGGCTCTTCGGGCTGGGCACGCTGGTCAACCGCTACATCGCACCCTTGCCGGGCATCCGCCGGCTGTGCCTGCGCAACTATGTCGTCGCCCGGCCGCAACCCGCCGCGCAGGAGGTCATGGTCGACGGCAAGCCGGCCTCGGTCACCGTGCTGATCCCCTGCCGCAATGAGCGCGGCAACATTGAGAACGCCATCCGCCGCCTGCCCCGCTTCGCTCCCGACATCGAGGTGATCTATGTCGAGGGCAACAGCCAGGACAACACCTTTGATGAATGCCTGCGCGTCCGCGACGCCTATCCCGACTGGGACATCAAGGTCATGAAGCAGCCCGGCAAGGGCAAGGGCGACGCGGTACGCGCCGGATTCGCCGTGGCGCGCGGCGACATCCTGATCATCCTCGACGCCGACCTGACGGTGCCGCCGGAAACCATGGGGAAATTCTATCAGGCCATGGTGTCGGGGCGCGGCGAGTTCGTCAACGGCACCCGGCTGGTCTATCCGATGGCGCCGGAGGCGATGCGCTTCCTGAACTTCCTGGCCAACCGGGCCTTCGCGCGCATCTTCTCCTTCCTGCTGAACCAGCGCTTCACCGACACGCTGTGCGGCACCAAGGTGCTGTGGCGCCGGGATTACGAGACCATCGTCGCCAACCGTCATTACTTCGGCGACTTCGATCCCTTCGGCGATTTCGACCTGATCTTCGGCGCCGCCAAGCAGAACCTGAAGATCGTCGAGGTGCCGGTGCGCTATGCCGACCGCAGCTATGGCGAAACCCAGATCTCCCGCTTCAGCCATGGCTGGCTCCTGGCCCGCATGGTGGTGTTCGCCTGGAAGAAGCTGAAGGCGTTCTGAGACTTCACACCGGTTCGGCGGCGGCCAGCGGCAGGAAGGCCTGATAGCCGTCGCGCTGCTCGGTCAGGCTGAGCAGCAGGTCGGCCAGGCTGTCGCGGGCGAAGGCGTCGTCGGTGGCGGCCAGCCGGCGGCGCACGACGGCTATGAACTCCTCCAGCACCTCCAGATGCAGGGTCGCGGAGGCGAGGACGTCCTTGGCGATGGGGGCGGCGATGGGCGCGGTCATGATGGCGGTCTTTCGCGGAAGGGGAAGCGGCGATCGGATCAGGCGGCGAGCACCGTGACGGGCTGGTCAGCGACCTCAGGGGTGCCAAGCACGGCGCGGTAGGTCTCGCGCTGTTCGGTCAGGCCGGCGAGCAGGTCGGTCAGGCTGTCGCGGGTGAAATCGCAGGTGACACCGTTCAGTTTCGACTGGGCGATCGCGATGAATTCATCGATCATTTTCAGGTGTATGGAAGCAGAGACGAAGACGGTGACGGCGCAATCGATCTTTGACATGGCGAAAATCCCTGTATTTCTGGTGGCGGCTGCCGCCTGTTCTGATGGGTTTATTGAGCCATTTTGCCAGTTAACGAGGCGTTAAGATCGCCGATTGGTCTCAGGTCGATTGGTGATTACCTCTTCCAAAGAAAATTATATTCTGCGATTTGGCGGTAGTATTACTTCTTTCGATCGAGGGTTTGATCGGGCATGAAAAAACGCGGCCGGGAAACCGGCCGCGTTCTTCATCGTCTCGGCAAGGGCCGATCAGGCCCCATCACACCGGCCCAATTATACAGGCTGCGGCAGCCCGTGGATGTAGCCGACGCCGCCGCTGCGGCGGTTGCGGTAGGCGTCGTTGATCAGGCCGGCGAGGCTGTCCTTGACCTTGTCGTGCAGGCCCTTCTCCCAGTCGCCGGGGTGCTGGAAGTTGCTCATGATGTAGGAGAAGCCGTTGACGTCGTCGACCGCCTGCAGGCCGGTCGATTCGGCCCCCGCCGGGCAGGACAGGATGCGGGACAGCTGCTTGGTATCGACGTTGTAGGCCCACAGGAAGTTGTTGACGTGGGCGCCGCTGTCCTCGCCGATCAGTAGCGTGCGCAGCTTCTCGGAGAATTTCAGGTTGTCGGGGTTGGCGATCAGGTCGGCGTCGGCGGTGTTGCCGATGGCGTCCGGGGTGGCGAGGTCGCGGCCGACCAGGGCCGGGACGGCGCTGAAATGCACCGGCACCCAGTCGCTGTCGATGGCTGCACCGGCCAGATCGGTCTGGCCGCCCGTCATCGGCAGCTGATAGACGGCGCCGGCGTTGATGGTGTCGACCTTGATGCCGCTCTTGCCGTCGCTCATCGACTTGTACATGTAGGACACCGCCATGTAGGCGGTCTTGTCCTTGGCGTTGACGGTGACGCCTTCCAGCTTGGTCAGGGCGAGCGTGGCGCCGACGGTCGGGGCGTAGCGGTGGGTCTCCAGGAAGGCGGCGGCCTTTTCCATGCCCGGCTTGAACTTGACCCATTGGGTCTTGCCGCTGAAGCCGATGGCGGTGAAGGACGGATCCTTCGGGTCCTCCTTCTTCACCTCGACGATGTCGGCGGCCTTCAGCGTGTCGGCCAGCTGCTTGATCTCGTCGCTGGTGGCGTGGCCCAGCTTGATCCACTTGAGCGCGAAGGCGCCGCCCTTGTCGATGTCCTTGCCCGGTTCCTGCTCCATCTTGGCGGAGTAGAGGGTGCCGGCGGATAGGTCCTTGGCCTTGTCGGCGATGAACATGAACAGGCCGCCGTTGGTGGCGTCGTCACCCATCAGCACCGTGCGCTCGTCCGGCATCACCTGCACCAGCTCGTGCGAGATGCGGCCCATGCAGTAGTGCTTCTTGATGCTGCCGGTGCCGTCGAGGTTCACCGTCACTTCCGGCAGATGGCCGTAGTGGTACGGGTTGGCCTTGGTCTCGTCGCCGAACAGGTTCTTGCTGTAGGCGCGGAACTGGTCGTCGGGCGCGGTCGCGTCCGGCTCGTACTCCTCGCTCGACAGGTGGGTGTTCCAGGGCGACAGGCTGGCGCCGCAGGTGATCCACAGGCCATGCACGCCGCTGGTGTCGACATTGTGGTACTGCACCAGCTTGAGCGCGCCGGTCTCCTTGTTCTGGTCCAGCGTCAGGACGGCGATCGGCGACGGCAGCTTGCCGTACATCGAGGCGTCCTTGGAATCGCGGGTGGTGTATTCGAACTGGACGACGGCGAACAGGGTGTTGCCGGTCACGCCCGCCACCTTGGCGCCGGTGATCGGGGCCAGCATGTTGCAGCCGTCCGGGCAGTCGGAGAAGAACTGCGTCGGGGTCGCCAGCGAGCCGTCGAGGATCGGCTTGCCGTTGATGTCGACATAGCCGCCGGCCATGATCGTGCCGCCCTTGCCGTCCGGAACCATGTCGCCGGTGATGAACAGCGGCTGGTAGCCCAGCGCGAAGCTCTGCTTGGAGCCGTCGGCCCAGGTCACGACCATGCTGGATTCGACCGTGGTCTTGGCCTGGGCGGCCGCGGCGGTGGGAGCGGCCATGCCGACGAACTCGACGGCGACCGGCGCGCCCTTGGCGGCTGCGGCCTCGGCGCCCGAGGCGAACAGCAGTTCCCCGGCGCCGATGCCGGCGACCGGCAGCAGCGGCAGCCCGGCGAGGGCGCGGAGCACCGAACGGCGCGACGTTTCAGGCAGCTGAACAGGCAGGTTGGTCATGGCTGGTGTCTCCCGAACCCTCATCAGGGCAAACTGCTGGCATGAGCGGTGCCATCAGGGCATGGAGGCCCGTCCGGCACGCCCTTGTTCTTGGCGAGCGTCCGGGAAGCTACAGCGGGGATGTTACAGTTTGACGGGCGCGCTCCCCTTCGGCAGGGCGCCTCCTCCCTCAGCGCGCGCTGAGCATGCAGGTGCGGTCGGAGGGCATGGGCAGGGTCGCCGCCTTGCCATCGGGCCCGGTGCCGCGCACCACGCGGCCGCCGGCCTTTCCATCCGTGGGCGGTCGATCGATGATCTCCGGGTCGGTCAGCTGGCCGGCGACCTTCCATTGCCGGGTCTGCGGGTCCTGGCAGCGTAGCTCGTAGCGGCCCTTCATCGGCTCGGCGGCGGCGGGCAGGCTGACGGCGATCATCAGCAGCATCGGGATGGCGAGGCGGATCATCGGTTCTTCCTCAGGGGGCCGTGTGGGACGGTTGCGGGCGGGACAGCACGCCGGCGATGTCGGTCTGCCACACCATGCTGACCAGCGCGATCTGGGTCAGCAGATGCATCTCGCCGCGGCCGATGGCGTCCAGCAGCTCCGTCCGCGTCAGGAACAGGATCTCGGTCTCCTCCAGATCGTCGGCGATCGGATCGGCGACGCGGCGGCAGCCGGTGGCGTGGAACATGTGCGACCAGGCCCCGCCCTGGTTGGCGTTGACGATGTAGGCGCCGAGGTCGGTCCAGCGCTCCGCCTCCATCCCCGTCTCCTCCAGCAGTTCGCGCCTCGCGGCGGCCAGCGGGTCCTCGCCGGGCGACAGATGGCCGCCGGGGAAGACCAGCCCGACCCTGCGCGGGCCGTGGCGGTACTGGCGGTAGGTGACGATCCGCCCGTCCGCCGTCTCGGCGAAGATGCAGGCGAAGGAGGGCTGGTCGAGCTGGTAATAGTCGTCGATCCGCCGTCCGTCCGGCAGTTCCACCGTCTCCACCCGCACCTTCAGGAAGGGAACGGCGTCGAGCAGCTCGCGGCTGTCCAGCACGGTCCAGGGGCAGTGGAGGCGGTCGGGGCGGTGTCCGGACATTGGGGGGCCTGCTCTGCGATGGGGGCGGTCACCACAGCCGCGTGACGATGCCGTCGAAGACCGCGTCGGCGGAGACCAGCGGCAGCTTGTAATGCATCGCCGTGGCCGCCAACAGACGGTCAAAAGGGTCATGATGGGACCAGTTCATCATGCCGGCGAGCAGGCAGACCGCCGGATCGAAGCCGGCGGCCACACCGCCCTGTTCGGCCAGCAGCGCATCCAGCCGCCCCACGAAGGGCTCCATCTCCGGCCATTTGCCGAGCCGGACCTTTTGGGCGATTTCGAAGAAGGTGATCGGGCTGACCAGCACCATGTCGGCCCCGGCGATGGCGGCGATGGCCGGTTTAGACAGGCGGGAGTCGCCGGACAGGCTCCAGGCCCAGGCATGGGTATCGAGCAGGACCGCCGTCATGCTCTCCTCAGGCTCCGCCTTCCCAGCCGTCCAGCTCTTTATCGCTCATCGGCTCGAAGAAGTCTGGTCCGCTGCCGAGCTTGTCCTTCAGCAGGCCGATGGTGAAGGCTCCGCGGGAAACCGGGACCAGCCGCACGACCGGCCTGCTTCCCTTGGCGATGACGACTTCTTCACCGCGCAGTGCCGCCTCGATCAGCCTGGACAGGTTGGTCTTGGCCGCGTGGATGGTGACCTGCCGCATCCTGGCACCTCCGTCTTTTCCGATGGAATCTAGGGACCGGGTTGCGGTTGGTCAAGTTGGCTAAGTCAATGAGGTGCAGGTCTTTTGTCGGGGATCGGGGGACCGGTTCTTTCACGGCGCCACGTAGATCTGGTTCACGAAGGGGTCGAGCCCATCCAGCATGGCGGTCGAGTGGCGGTCGAGCAGCGGGACGGTCGGGCCGTGGGGGGTGCGGTTGATGTTGTACTGCCCCGACAGCAGCAGGCGCCGGCCGCGCCGCGGCAAGGCACCCTTGTGGATGCCGTAGGTGTCGCCCATAAAGCGGCTGCCGGCCGGACCGGTCATCGTCACGGTGCCGCTGGTGCCGAAGGCGGCCTCCACCTGCGCGTCGGTCAGGGCGCGGCCGGTGGAGAGCCGGCGGCTGCGGTGGCTGCCCTTGACGAAGATGTGCGGGCCGCCGTCATCGTCCACGTCGGTCAGGTAGAAGAAGATCTTGAAGCCGCGCAGGCTGTCGAGGTCGCGGTGGTGGCGCTGGGTGCCCTTGGCGGCGTCGCGTCCGCCGAAGCTCTCCCCGCCCCAGGACCACCAGCAGCCGATGTTGTCGAGAATCGGTTTGCAGCCGAGATACAGCTCCGCTGTCTCCAGCACCTGCGGGTCGTTGAACAGATCCAGCACATGGGGGGCCCGCAGGATCTGGTCGATGCCGTGATAGCCCATGTTGGACTCCGGGCTGGGCGGGCTGTCGGGCCGGAACCAGCCCAGATGCGGGCGGAAGGGATCGTGGCAGGGGGTATTCCCGAAATAGCTGTGCAGATCCGCGACGACGGCCGGGGCGATCGGTGGCAGCAGCGGGGTGATGCCGTCCCTCTTCAGCGTCCGGCACCAGTCCCGCGCCTCCAGCGACGGGTAGAAGCCCGGCGTGCGCGGCCGCCGCGCCGCGATCAGCGCCGCCAGCCGGTCGCGCAGGACCGGGTCGGTGACGATGGGCAGGATGTCGTAGATGGCGTAGCGCGGGTCTGCCTTCGCTTTGCGCCAGTAGGCCAGCGGCGAGGGGATGCGCGTCCGCACATTGTCCAGAAAGCTGCCGACGGGGGCGGGAGCGGAGGTGGGGACGACGGAGGACGCCATGGGATGAGGCACCGCGCGAAAGGAGAATCGTTCGTGACGAAGACTCTCCATAAGGGCAGCGGTCTTTCAAGGCGTATCCGCTTCTCCGCATCGCTCCGCCGCTGAGGCTCGGTGTCGCGGGGCCTCTGATAGGGTGGGCGGGCTTGCATCACGTCGATGAAGGGTCAATGTTACATGTAACAGATGGAGTATCCGGCCATGTCCACACCGCTTTCCTTCCGGGTCCAGCGCCACCGCGACAACCTGCGTGCCGCCGGGCTGCGTCCCTTGCAGATCTGGGTGCCGGACACCCGCCGGCCCGGCTTCGCCACCGAATGCCGGCGCCAGTCGCGGCTGGTCCGGGACACCTTGCGGGAACAGGAGACGCTGGACTGGCTGGACGCGGTCCGCGATAGGGAGGGCTGGGAGTGAGGCGCGGCGATCTGGTGACGGTCGCCATGCAAGGCGATTCCGGGAAACCGCGTCCGGCGCTGGTCATCCAGTCCGATCTGTTCGACGGGCATCCCAGCGTCACCATCCTGCCGATCACGGGCGAGCTGGTGGAGGCGCCGTTGTTCCGCCTGTCGGTCGACCCGACGCCAGGCAACGGCCTGCGCAAACGCTCGCAGGTGATGGTCGACAAGGTCCAGACGATCGCCCGCGACAAGATCGGCGAGGCGTTCGGACGGTTGGGGGATGACAGCATGCTCGCGGTGAACCGGGCGTTCCTCCTCTGGATCGGACTGGCCTGAGCTGGCTTGCTGCTGTTTTTCGAAAGAGGCAGGGAAACCCGATGGCCATGACCGGTGTCGAACATCGCGTGCTGTATCGTGATCCGCGTTTCTATGCGTCCTTTCCGTCGCTCGCCCCGGTGGGGGACGGTTCCGTGCTGCTCGCCTTCCGGCGCGCCCGCGACCATCGTTGGCTGCGTGGGCCGGAGTACCGGGCGGGGAAAACCGGCTTCAACCATGTCGATCATCTCGATTCCCGCTCCCAGACCGTTCTGCTGCGACTCGGCCCCGACGCGGACCCGCTGGGGGAGGAGCTGGCACTGTCTCCCGATCCGCAGGCGGCCGACCAGGACGCCAGCCTGCTGACCCTGCGCGACGGCCGTATCCTGCTGGCCGGCTTCCGCTGGTATCCGGTGCCGTCCTCGCAGGGGGAGGACCTGCGCGCGCTGGGGATCGGGCTGGCCGGCAGTCCGCAGAGGACCGGCGACCTCTACATCTTCTGGGGCGGCTATAGCCGGCACAGCGACGATGGCGGGCGGAGCTGGACCCCGCACCGCGACCTCCCTCCCCTGCCCGGCCATCCCGACATCGTGCCGGGCCGGCGGCCCTTCCATGGCGGGGCGGTGCGCGGCCGCGCGGTGGAGGCGGCGGACGGCACGATCCTGCAAACCGGCTACACCCACCATCCCTCCACCGGCACCTACGCCAGCCATCTCTTCGCCTCCACCGACCGGGGGGAGAGCTGGGGGCATCGGGCGGTCATCGCCATCGATCCCGAGGCCAAAGCCGGCTTCTGCGAGACGGCTCTGCATCTGGACGCCGACGGGGTGCTGCACGCCTTCCACCGCACCACCGGGCTGGATGACCATCTGGCGACCTCGCGTTCCACCGATCTCGGCCACAGCTGGGAGCCGTGGCGGCGCCATGCGGTGGTCGGCCACCCCTATGACGCCTGTCCGCTGCCGGACGGCCGGCTGTTGCTGGCCGGCGGTTACCGCCATGCGCCCTACGGCATCCGCGCCCGTCTCTACGACCCGCGCCGCCAGCAGCCGGACGAGGGGACGGAACTGGTGCTGCGCGACGACGGGCCGGCGCCGGACCTGGGCTATCCGTGGGCGGCGGTGCTGCCGGACGGCCGCGCCATGGTCGCCTATTACATCTGCGACGCGACGGGGCTGCGCGGGATCGAGGCGACGCTGTTCCGGCCGTGATCGGGGACGCCTGCGACCCGCTGTACCCTGGACCGGGCGGTGGGGCGCGGGCTACCCTTCGTCCCCATGGAAAAGATCCCGCCCTTCGTTCCGGCGAAAGCCGTCCCCGGCATTCTCCCCGCCGGCTATCACGATCCGGAGATTTTCCGGGCGGAGCAGGAGCGGATCTTCCGGCACGCCTGGGTCTTCGCCGGCTTCACCGACGATCTTGCCCGGCCCAACGACTATCTGACCCGGCGCATCGGCGGGCTCGACGTGCTGGTGCAGAATTTCGACGGCGAGCTGCGGGGCTTCCGCAATGTCTGCACCCATCGCTTCGCCATGATCCACCGGGCGCCGCGCGGCAATGGCATGCTGCGCTGCGGCTATCATGGCTGGACCTTCGATCGCGACGGCGTCCCCTATGGCATCCCCGGCAACGAGGCGAATTTCGGCCTCGACCAGGCCGGTCGCTGCGGCCGCGCCCTGACGCCGGTGGCGGTCGGGCTGTGCGGGCGCTTCGTCTTCCTGCGGGTGGCGGCGGAGGGGCCGGATTTGGCCGACTGGCTCGGCGTGTATGGCGACGTGCTGCGTCATGCCTCGGAGATCTTCGTCCGTTCCTTCGACGAGCGATCGATGGAGTGGGCGGCCAACTGGAAGATGGGGGTGGAGAGCGTGCTGGAGGTCTATCATGCCGACCTCACCCACCCCACCACCTTCCGCAAGCTGGTGAAGGGCGACTGGCTCTGTGACTATGACGGCGCCCATTCCCGCGGCGTCACCTCGGTATCGGACAAGAGTGCCCGCTGGTGGGACGGCGTGTCGGAACGGCTGGGCTTCCATTCCAGCCCGGTCCTGCGCGAGTACGATCATCTGCACATCTTCCCCAACCTGGAGATCGGCTTCACCCGTGGTGCTGTGATGAGTGTCCAGACCTATGATCCGCTGGGGCCTGAGCGCTGCGCGCTGACTCTCCGGCTGTTCCTGGCCGACCCGGCGGGCGACTCCGGCAAGGGTGGTCCCGCCGCCCGCCGCCTGATCGAGGAGGGGGCGCGGGACCTCAACATCGCCCTGCTGCGCGAGGATCAGGAGGCGTCGGAGCTGGCCTTCCGGGGGTGCCGCCAGACGGAGCGCCCCGCCCTGCTCGGCCTCAACGAGGAGCGTATCCAGCAGTTCCATGCGGTGTGGCGGGGAATGATGGGCTGACGCCGTGGTCTCCTCCGCCGCCGATTCCATTTTTTGTCACTGTCCGGGGGGCTGACGGTCTGTCACTATCGCGTGGGGGGCTTGGTCGTCGGAGGTTGATCCACCATGGGCGGCACCGTCCCGAATCCGTCTTCCGTTTCCCTTGCCGTACCCTCTGCCGTCATCGTCCTCAACCGGCTCGCCTTCGGTCCGCGGCCCGCGGACTTCGAAGCCGACACCGGCGACACCGGCCGATCCGATTGGCTGGCCCGCTGGCTCGATCGCCAGCTTTCCCCCCCCGATCCTTCCTCTGACGAGCGTGACGACCCCGAGGTCGGGCGCCGTCTCGCCGAAGCGAAGCTGCGCATCCGCTATCCGGCCGGAGATGGCTGGGGCGCGGTGGACGAGGACCGGCCGCTGGCCTGCCTGGGCCAACCGATCGAGGCGCTGTGGCCGCTGGCCTCCAACCGTCCGGCGGTCGCCGGGCCGGAGCGGCAGAGACCGCGGATGGAGGTGGCCGCCGCCACCCTGATCCGCGCCGTCCACAGCCGCTGGCAGCTGCGCGAGGTGCTGGTCGATTTCTGGCACAATCATTTCAACGTCAACGCGGCTGGCGAGCCGGCGGTGGCCGCCGCCCTGCCGGTCTATGACCGCGCCGTGATCCGCCGCCATGCGCTGGGCAATTTCCGCGCCTTCCTGGAGGCGGTGGCGACCAGCAGCGCCATGCAGGTCTATCTGAACAACCGGTCGTCCCGCGCCGGCGCCGCCAACGAGAATTACGCCCGCGAGCTGTTCGAGCTGCACGGGCTGGGGCGCGACGCCTATCTGAACGCGCTCTACAACCGCTGGCGCGACGTGCCGGGGGCGCTCCGCGGCGCCCCCGACGGCTACATCGACCAGGATGTCTACGAGGCGGCCCGCGCCTTCACCGGCTGGACGCTGGAGGACGGCGCCGGGCTGGGTGGCGACGCCAAGCTGCCGGTGACCGGCCGCTTCACCTATGTCGAGGGCTGGCATGACGGCTACCAGAAGCGGGTGCTTGGGCGGGAGTTCGATCCTTTCCAGCCGCCGATGGCCGACGGGCACCGTGTGCTCGACCTCGTCGCCGACCATCCGGCGACCGCCCGCAACCTCTGCACCGCGCTGTGCCGCCGGCTGGTGGCCGACGACCCGCCGGCCGGGCTGGTCGCCCTGGCGGCGCGGGTGTGGACGGAGAACCGCAGCAAGCCGGACCAGATCGCCCGCGTCGTCCGCGCCATCGCGCTTTCCCCCGACTTCATGCGGATTCGCGACGCCAAGGTGAAGCGCCCGCTGGAGTTGGTCGCCTCCTTCGCCCGCGGTGCCGGCATCGACCTTGTCCCGACCAACCCGCTGCTGGGCGAGTTGGACGGCAGCGGCCAGCGGCTGTTCGGCTGGCCCGCCCCGACCGGCCATCCCGACCGGATGGAGGCGTGGCTGGGGGCCGCCGCCATGCGCCGGCGCTGGTCCCTGTTGCTCGGGCTGGCGGAGAATCGCTGGGAGACCGGGGCGATGGATCTCGCTTCCCAATTCCCGGCCCCGCTGCCGGCGGTGGCGGCGGTGGACCGCTGGCAACGGATTCTGCACGGCCGCGAGCCGGAACCGGCGACCACCGCCGCCATCCTGGCCGGCATGGGGCTGGCGGCCGATGCCATGCTGGCTCCCGGCAGCAAGGCCGGCGACGACCGGCTGCGGCGGGTCGCCGCCTTTGTGGCGATGGCGCCACGCTTCAACCAGCGTTGAGGGAGAGCTGAGCCATGACGATCTCACGTCGCGGTGTGATGCGGGGCGGGCTGGCGGCCGGACTCGGCCTGGCCGGTTGCGGGTTGACCGGGCTGCCCGGTGTCCGCAGCCTCGCCTTCGCCGCCGATCCCTCCGCTGCCGGTGTTTCCGCCGAAGCCCCGGCCGGGACGCTGGTGGTGGTGTTCCTGCGTGGCGGGGCGGACATGCTGGCGCTGGTGGCGCCGGCCGACGACCCCGACTATCGCGCCGCCCGCACCCCCGACCTGCGGGTGATGGCCGAGGGGCCGAGGGTGGGCATCCGGCTGGAGCAGACGCTGGCGCCGGCCCTCGATTTCCGCCTGCATCCGGACGCCGCTCCACTGGCGGAGCTCTATGCCGCCCGCCAGCTCGCCATCATCCACGCGGTTGGGCTGACCGACGGCACCCGCAGTCATTTCGTCGCCCAGGATCTGATGGAACGCGGCATCGCCCGCGAGGAGGAACTCGCCCGTACCGGCACCGGCTGGGTCGCCCGCTGGCTTGGGGACGGGGTGCATGAGGCGGCGGGGCTGGTTCCGGCCATCGGGACCGCCGCCGCTCCGGTCGCCGCCCTGGCCGGGATGGGTGGGGCGCTCGCCGTGCCCGACCTGCGCGGCGGGCTGGCTCCTCCCGGCGGGCCGCAGGCGGCGGCGGTGCTGGCGGCGCTGTCCCGGCAGGGTGACGGCGCCTATGAGCGGGCGGCGCGGGCGGCGCTCGACGGGCTGTCCACGGTCGACGGCCGGCTGCCGCGCGGCACCGACGGCAAGGTCGCCGCCTATGACGCGGAGGGCGGGGCCGTCTATGAGGAGACCGAGGCCGGGCGCGCCCTGCAAACGGTGGCGCGCGTGCTGAAGATGGACATCGGCCTGCGGGTGGCCTGCGTCGATGTCGGCGGCTGGGACACTCATGAGAACCAGCAGGGTCGCCTTGCCACCGCCGTTGGCCAGCTGTCGCGCGCCGTCGCCGCCTTCCATGCCGACACCCGGCGCTATGAGCGCGACCTGACGGTGGTGGTGATGAGCGAGTTCGGCCGGCGCCTGCGCGGCAACCGCAGCCAGGGCACCGACCATGGCCATGGCGGCGCCATGCTGGTGCTGGGCGGCCGGGTGGCGGGGGGGCGCATGCTGGGCCAATGGCCGGGGCTGGCCAGCCACCAGCTGGACCGTGGCGTCGATCTGGCGGTCACCACCGATTACCGGACGGTGCTGTCGGAATTGATCGGCCCGTCGGCGGCGCGTGGTTTTCCGGGGTTCCAGGGGACGCCGCTGGGGGTGTTGCGGGGGTGAGGAGCGGGGCGGTGGGCTCAGGATCGGCCCTGTCCCTCCTACCGCCACTCCCGCCCGTCCATGTCCTGGTAGATGCGGAAGCGCTCGCGCACCGCCAGCCAGTCCTCGGCCAGCATCTCGAAGATGTGCAGGTCGATCTCCTGCCCGTCCTTGACCACCTGGCGCTTCAGCACGCCGACCGGGCGGTAGCCGATCATCGGCTGGCCCTTCAGCAGCCGGGGGCTGTTGGTGCCCAGGATGTGGTTGACCACCTTGCGCAGCCCCAGCGTGAAGAAGACGTGGTTCAGCATGTAGGCGAAGTTCAGCGGGGCGGCGCCCATCCGCCCCGCCCGCTCGCCCATCAGCACGCCGAAGGTGGCGATCTTCCACTCCGGCTCGGTGATGGTGATGGAGACATGGCCGGCCGGCACGCCGTCGACGCAGAGGAGGCGGTGGACATAATCGTCGCGTTCCTTGCTGCGCCGCAGCCACGCCTTCTGCCGTTCCACGTCGTAGGCGACGGTGCTCAGCATCTGGCCGGCGATGTCGGGTCGGGTGCGCCAGCCGAGCAGCAGTTCGGCATGCTCCTCGGTCGGTTCGATGAAGGTCAGCGAGCCGCTCATGCCATCGCTCCCGGTTCCGTCCTGTCGGGGGGCCGCATCGCCGGCCTCAGGCGGTGCGGCCGCCGTCCACCGTGACGATGGACCCGGTCATCCAGCGGCTGGTGTCGGCGAGCAGATAGGCGATCATGTGGGCGATGTCGTCGGGATGGCCGAAGCCGAGAGGCTGCAACATGCGCAGATGCTCGTACTGTTCGGCGGTCAGCTTCTGCTTGCCGCGCTCGATCAACTCGGTCTCGACAATGGAGGGCACCACGCAGTTGACGCGGATACCGTCGCTCAGCAACTCCACCGCCAGCCCCTTGGTGGCGGCGATGATGCCGCCCTTGCTGGCGGCATAGACGACATTGCCCGGCGAAGCCGCCGTCGCCGCGGTGGAGGAGATCAACGCCATCGCCGCCCGTTCGGCATGGCAGCCCTTCTGCCGCAGCCCGCGGGCGAGCGCGAGCGCGCTGCCCAGGTTGGCCCGCATCACCTCGTCGAAGAAGGCGGCGGAGAAGATGCGGATTGGCCGCAAGGTCTGGATGCCGGCGCAGTGGGCGATGCCGTCGAGGGGCGTGTCGTCGGCGCACAGCCCCTTCACCCAGCCGGGCACCGCTTCGAGGTCCGACAGATCGAAGGGGGCGATGGCGTGGTCCTCTCCCTCCAGACGGTCGGCAGTTTCGGCCAGCCGTTCCTCGTCGCGGCCGTTCAGCACCAGCCGCGCCCCCAGCTTCGCCAGCACCACCGCCGTCGCCCGGCCGATCCCGGCCGACGCCCCGGTCACCAGGATGCGGCGGCCGGTCAGGTCCATGGGGTTGTAGGCGGCCGGGGGACTGGCGGCTGTCATGGCGGGGAAGTCCAGGTTGGTGGCGGGTCGGATGCGGACCATAGCACGACCACGGGCCGACATCAGCGCGTCCAGGGCTACGGCCATTTGGTGCGGGGCGCCCCGCCCGTTTCCGTCCGACAGCAACGGTATTGCCAATACCGGCTTACAAGAAAACATTCCATTGTGATGGTATGGTGTCTTGGTTATCCTGTCGAATATATTCTATTATAATGGAATATTTTTAGGGTGCGCCGTCATGGGTGACGATACAAGCCTGACCGTTCAGATTCATCATCACGCTGCTTGGCACGATGCCGCCGACTTGGCGGTCAGTGATGTCCAAGTTGGGATCCGCTCACCCACCCGGCTCGATTACGACCCTTTCTATTTCATCGCCTTCGGCAATGCGGAACTTGCCGAAGGCCGGCCGGTGACCGATTGGCGGGCGGTATCGGTCCGGGACCGGGTGGATATGGCGACGCATCGCCGGGACCATTGGCCGCCCTTCCTGCTCGACCTGCTGCCCCAGGGCCATGCCCGCCGCCGTCTGGCGGGCGAGATGAGGTTCGATCCCGATGACGAGGGCTTCGCCTTGCCGCTTCTGCTGCGTGGGGCGGGAAATCCCGTCGGCAATGTCCGCATCAAGCAGGCTTACGAGGCCGAGCAGGAGCGCCTGAGCGGCGAAACGGTGGCCGGGGTGACGCTGGACGAGGTTTTCGACCGTTCGCCGGCCTTCCAGGACATGGCCGGCCGATTCGCCCTGATCGCTTCGGGGTCGAGCGGCGTCCAGGGCGAATGGCCGAAGCTGCTGTTGACGCGCAAGGGTGACGGGCTGTGGTATCCCGATTCCCTGGTCGGGGATGACGAGGCCCGCGACCATATCATCGTCAAGATGTCGCGGGCGAAGGGGCCGGAGGACCGCCTGATCCTGGCCTGCGAGGCACCCTATCTGGAGATCGCCCGCGGCTTCGGTCTGCGGGTCGGCCGACCGATGATCCACCGCGGCGACACGTTGGCGATCCCCCGCTTCGACCGTGCCGTGTCGGTGAACGGTGTGACACGGTTGGGCCAGGAAAGCCTGGTGTCCGCGGCAGGTGTCGCCGCCTTCGGTCATCAGACGACGCATGAGGCCTACATCGCCGTCCTCCATGCCGTCTGCACCGAGCCGGCCGGGGAGATCATCGAGTATGTGCTGCGCGACCTGCTGAACCGGGCGATGGGCGATACCGACAACCATGGCCGCAACACCGCCTTGCAGAAGCGTTCCGACGGCTGGATCGGCCTGACCCCGCGCTTCGATTTTGCGCCGATGGTGCTCGACCCGGGGATCATCGCGCCGTCGACCCGCTGGGAGTGCCTGCGCGGTAGCGGCTTCCCCATCCGGTTCGAGCGGATTTGCGAGGCCGCCGCCGCCGTCACTGGGAATGAGGGGGTGGGGGAACGGCTGGCCGGGGTGCTGTCGGCGAAGGCCGATGCGGTCGCCGCCCTGCCGGAGACTGCGCGCATCCATGGCGTGCCGGAACCGGTGATCGCCCGTGCTTTCGCCGCTTGCGGCGAGCTTGCCGCAGCGCTCGCGGCCCTGCCGACAAGTGGCTCAAGAAACAAGGACGGTGATGCCGCGCCGTAAGCCGCCCAGTCGCGAGGCGCTGCTGGAAGCGCGTCATGCCCTTCTGCGGATGGCGGAGGGGAGCGACCTGCCCTGGGCTGAAGGGGTGCGGGGCATGCGCCGCTGCTTCGGCATGACCCAGGCGGAGTTCGGGCGAGCCTTTGGTCTCACCACCCGGCAGGTCTCGCAACTGGAGACCGGGGCCGCCAATCCCACGGTGGCGACGCTGGAACGGCTGGCCCGGCCCTTCGGGTTGACCGTCGGCTTGATTCCGGAGCCTGGAGTGAAGGAGTGGGAGCGGTGACGGCGGGGCCATGTGACGCAATCAATCTTCTGGAAACCAATCCGGCGCCACTGTGCGCTATGGTGCCGGCCACCGGTTTCCGAAGAGGCCCTACCGGGCCCTTGAACACGCGAAGGACAGGACAGCCATGAAAGCCATCATCGACGGCATCCGGATCGCCGGCCTGCGCGCGGTGGTGCCGCCCCAGCGCCATTCCTTCGTCGAGGATCCGGGCATGTTCACGGTGGAGGAGGCGAAGAAGCTGGCCGCCACCATCGGCGTGCAGGAGCGCCGTGTGCTGCCGCCGCCCTATTGCGCGTCGGACCTCTGCCTCGCCGCGGCGGAAGGGCTGATGGAGCAGCTCGGCTGGGATCCGGCGACGGTGGAGGTGCTGGTCTTCGTCTCTCAGGACGCCGATTACGTGCTGCCGGCGACCGCCTGCATCATGCAGCACCGGCTGGGGCTGCCGACCAGCGCGGCGGCTTTCGACGTGCCGCTGGGCTGCTCGGGCTATGTCTACGGCCTGTGGATCGCGGCGAAGCTGCTGGGCGGGTCCTCGGCCAAACGGGCGCTGGTGCTGTGCGGCGACAACCCGACCCGCCATCTGCACCCCGAAGACCGCGCCACCCTGCCCTTGTTCGGCGATGCCGGATCGGCCACCGCGCTGGAGGTCGACGCGGCGGCGCCGTCCATCCCGGTGGTGATCGGCACCGACGGCGTCGGCGCGCCGCACATCTTCGTCAAGGCCGGCGGCAAGCGCCATAGCCTGATCCCGCCGGTCGGCACCGCCGGCCGGATCGCCAACCAGGAGGCCGCCGCCCAGTTGGAGCGCGACTCCCGCCTGACGCTGAACGGGGCGGAGGTGTTCTCCTTCACGCTGCGCGCCGTGCCGCCGCTGCTGCGCGAGGCGATGGAGCATGCCGGCACCGACGTCGAGGGCATCGAACGCTTCGTCCTGCACCAGGCCAACGCCTTCATGCTGGAGCATCTGCGCAAGCGCGTGAAGGCGCCGGCCGACCGCTTCGTCATCGACATGCAGGGCTTCGGCAACACCAGTTCCGCCTCCATCCCGCTGGCGATCTGCCACAGCATGGGGGCGCAACTGTCGGCGGGGCCCGTCAAGACGCTAATGGCCGGCTTCGGGGTGGGCTGGTCCTGGGGAGCGATGGTGGCGGAGCTGGGGCCGATGCCGGAGCCGCAGGTGGTGGATTTGCCGGACGGCTATCCGGTGCTGGCGGTGTGAGATACCGGGAGGTGGATGAACGCTCGACGCCTGCCCCTCCCCAACACACACGATATCCTTGGAAAATATAAGGTAAATGTGATCATGATGAACGTTTCTCGTACCAAGCTTGATGGGGTTCTTGCCATCGATCCCCCCACTCGCTTTGAGGATTTTCGGGGTGAATATGTGGAGCTTTACAATAAAGAGCTCTACCATCAGGCTGGGATCACCCAGGATTTCATCCAGGATGATATCTCCGTTTCTTCCATGAATGTCCTCAGGGGACTGCATGGCGATGCCAAGACTTGGAAGTTGGTCAGTGCTCTGGTGGGGCGCTTCTACCTCGTGGTGGTGAACTGGGACGAAACCTCACCTCAATACCGGATGTGGGAGGCCTTCACCCTATCGGATCGGAACCGTCGCCAGATCCTGATCCCGCCGAAATTCGGCAACGGCCATCTGGTCATGAGCGAATATTGTGTGTTCCATTACAAGCAGACCACAACCTATGAAAGGGAGTCTCAGTTCACCATCCACTGGGATGATAAGGATGTTGGAATTTACTGGCCCGTCCAGAGCCCCATACTGTCGATGAGGGATGCGGGCGTGCCGTGATGCCCATAGCATAGGTCCACCGGAATCCCCGGTCCGACGGACGATGGAACCGCTCCTGTCAACCGTCTGTGCGCACCTGCGCCTTGCCGAAGTAAGGCTTGCTTCAGGCGTCGGAACAATGGCACCAATCGTAAGGGTAGACCGGGGACGGTGTCATGCAGAACAACCGCTTAGAGCAGATCGATGTTGGCGCGTGGCGGACAGCCATTCGGCAGGACACGTTTGCGTACTACCATTATAAGATGGGCGTCGCCCTGGAGAATACTGGAAGTACGGAGGCGGCCCTGGCCGCTTACGAGCGTGCGATCAGCGAGAAACCCTCGCATGGATCAAGCCACTGGTGTCTTCTGGCGCTTTTGGAACGAAGCGGTGGCGGGACGCAGCTGGAAGCGGCTCGCGACAGGGCCCTCCGCCTCTGCCCCAATTATCAGGATCAATGGACGGAAGAGCAGGCCGCTGCCGCCATCGTTGCAAACCGTATTGACGAAGCGGTGACGCTGTTGCGCAGTGTCACAAGGCCATCGGTGCATGGTGCCCAGTTGTGGGCGGATCTGGCCAGAGTGTACCGGCTGCGGGGCCTTTCCGAGGAAGCGCTGTCCTTTGCCAATACGGCATTGGAAACAGCCCCCGATCTGTGTGAAGCGCATCGGGAAAGAGGGCTGCTGCTTCGTGTGCGGGGCAAGCTCTCCGAAGCTCTGCATTCTCTGGAAACAGCCGCGCCTGCCTTTCCTTTCGATCTTGAGGTGGCCGGAAACCTCGCTTTTTGCTATTTGGCATTCCTGCGTTTCGACGCTGCCTTTTCCATCACCGAAAAGCATTGTAAACAACCGAGCCCCAACCAGTTTTGCAACTTGGCACATGTCACAATACTTCATGTGATGGGCCGTTATGACGAGGCTGTGGATTTTATTCGTTCCCTGCTGCTGGTGGATGATTCGGCTTCCTGGTGGCTTGCCTGTTACGAGGGGCTTGTGGTTCAGGCGATGGGGCGTCTCCCCGATGCCTTGGCATGCTATGAGAGAGCCTTGAAAGAGAGCCGCGACGACTGCAAGCCGATGGTTCACAGCTTTATCGGCCTCGGTCTTCAGGAGGCTGGCGATGTACAGGGGGCGTTGGACCAGCATTCGGTGGCAACCGGCAACAGCGCAGCCAACGCCTGGATGTTGGGAAACCATGCCTTGGCCCTTTGGAAAGCGGGACGGGAAGCCGATGCCGATGCTTTGCTCGTCCGCTCGCTCTCCTGTGATGACACTCCCAACATCCCAATCGAAATCCATCAAAGACCCTCTTGGGCACGGCCGTATTTCAAAGACGCCTATGCGCGCTTGCGTTCATCCGGCACCGTAATGCCGGATATGCTTGAGTGGTGGCTTGTACAAGAGGCAAAGCAAGTATAGGAAAATTCTGGGAAATTATGGATTTCGTGAAAAACGTAGGGGATTTCTTAGGGTCTTCAATAAAAATCTAGACAGCTTCTATAGATTACTTGTGATGCCATCAGGAATAAATTTGATGCACTATGCAAATATTAACTGGTGACTTTCTCAAGTGAATAAAGCGTTAATTAAAAATTAACAATGAGTGAGATACAGTGTGATCTATAATGGAGGAGCAGGCCATGGCTGATGTTCGACCTTTTCGTGATCATTACGATAATAAAGACATCATTCCTTTGCGGGATCTATTGCCTCTGGATGTTCCATTTGCCATCAACATAGACCCGGCGAACGCTTGTAATTTCCGCTGTACGTTCTGTCCTACCGGAGACCTTGATATGCTCCGTACGGTTGGACGACCGAAAGGAGCAATGAATTTTGACCTTTTCCGGAAGATTGTCGACGACATCGCCGATATGGTGGCGACTTCCGGAAAGCGGATCGAGAAACTCAATCTGCACAAGGACGGCGAACCGCTGATCAACAAAAAACTTGCGCAGATGATTGCATATGCCAAGGCGGCGAACATCGCTGTTTCCGTTGAAACTACTACCAATGGTTCCCTGCTCGACGAGAAGCGGGCGGTGGAACTGGTCGAATCCGGCCTCGATGCCATCCGTATTTCTGTCGAGCATGTTACGGAGACCGGATACAAGGATGTAACGTTAACTTATTCGAATTATGAAGCAATCAAAAGAAATGTGAAATTTCTTTATCATTATAAGAAGAGTGTGAACAGCCGTCTCCATGTTCATTGCAAGATAGTCGACAGCGGTTTTTCCCAAGAGGAAAAAGAAAAATTCTTTGATGATTTTGGGAAAATCTGCGACTCCATTCATATAGACACATTGATGGGGTGGTCCCGATCCAACGAGAGAGATTGGATGCTGGGAACGGAACCCGAAACGGGAGTGTATGGGTTTTCGAAAATCCGGGAACGCCAGACCTGTTCCGAACCATTCACAAAACTCGCCATCAACTTCGATGGAACGGTTTCCGTCTGCTGTGTCGACTGGAGCCACAGCACCGTCGTCGGTGATACGCGCCGGCAGCGCGTGGGGGATATCTGGCGAGGGGCCGCGTTGCAGGAATTCCGTCGGATGCATCTGGCGGGCCGGCGAAACGAAAACAAGGCCTGTGCCGACTGCCATTACATGAAGGGGTTGCCGGCCTGCTCGTTCATCGATGATGACGTGGAGCGTCTGATGCCGCTCTTCAGCGGCCCCGTGGAGGGTGCGGTGCCGTGACGACACCCTGCGCCCGCTCCCCTTTCCACTGCTGTTGAATCATCTCGGGTCAGGAAGAATGCAGCCAGACATCGATGGCATCCGCCAGACGCTTCTTGAGCTTCTGGCGCGGTTGGAATGCCACCACGCTTCCGCGGAAGGGAAAATCTGGCGCAATCCTCCCGAGCATGGCGTGTCCTTGCCCGAGGAAACACTGACGGTTTTCGAAGCCACGCTGCGCAGTCGCCTGCAGCAGCGTCCCGCCGACCGGAAAGAGCTTTATTTTCTGCTGGGTGCATGCCGCTTGCTGAAGGCCGATCTTGGATTTGCAATCCAGGCCTTCCATCTGTGTGTCGCCGAGGACGAGGAGTGGGCTCCCGGCCATGTCTGGCTTGGGCACCTGCATTTCGGCATGGGCGCCTTGGTGCTGGCCTGGGCATGCTACCGCCGGGCCTTGGTTCTGCAACCCGATGACGCACGGCTGTACCGGCATCTGTCCTGTTCAGTCTATGCGAAAGATACCGCGATGGCGAGTTCGCTGCTCGAACGCGCGATTCGACTGAACTGCACCTATGTCGAAGGGAGGCGGAATCTGGCCCGCTGCCGGCTTGCCCGGAACGCGTCTGAATCCTCGATCGGGAATTATCAGCGGGTGCTCGCCCTTGAGCCCGACCATGCGGAGGCTTGGCGCAACCTCGGCAACGTCATGTATGTGCTGCGGCGGCTGGACGATGCGGGCTTCTATTTCCGGCGGGCGCTGATCCTCGATCCCGCATCCGTTGCAATCAGGACGAGCCTTTCCGATGTACATTTGATCAGCAATCGCCCTGACGAAGCCGCGGCTCTGCAGCGGACTGTCATCGCTGACAGGGGGCGCGTGGCATCCGTCCAGACGTTGCCGGAGACGCTGGCGGAACTGCCGGAGAGCCTGTTTGCTCCCGAGACGGGCGATATCGCACGTCTGCTGGCGGGGGTGCTGCCGTCGGCGCATGCTTGGCGCGACGGGCCGGCCTGGGCGATCGTTGCCTATTCGAGAGGGCTTGAAGGCGATGCCCATGGATGCCTGGAAGCCCTCGACAGGGCGGTCATGGCTGCCCCCCGGCATGTCCTGTTTCAACTCGACCGGGAGCTTGCCAGGCTGATGATGTCCGATGATGCGGACGCAGCCACCGAATTGGGCCGGCTCTTCGCCACCGGGGACGCAGTCTGCAACAACTGGCTGGAAAGCGTCGTCCTGCACGAAGCGTTCAATGGCATGGACCTGCTCGGCAGCTGGTGGCGCAAGACCCTGACACAGACTCCCTCGGTATGGCGACGCTTGCAGTCCGTTCTGCCGCTTGTGTTGGATGGCCCGGAAACCGCCGACGATGGCCGCTATCGATTGGTGCTGAGCGCCCTGACCTGCGAACCGGATGGTTCCGGCCCGTGGCCCGATCACCTGCGCCGTTGGGCGGAGCTGCATCGCGGCGCCGACCGTAGCGCCTGCCAGACTGCGCTGTATCAGGCTTGGCGCCTGATACAGTTTTGGGAAGACCGGGACATGCCGATGTGCCGGGCCGTTGCCGACGTTCTCTTCGAACAGGACGACCTGCTGCTGTCGGCCTGGCTGGAGGCCTTTGGCATCTCCAATGCCCGAGCCGGCTGCGCCGATCCCTGGATGGAGGCGATGTTCGCCGGAACGGCCCGCATGCTGGAGTTCACAAGGAACCGTCCGGACCTTGACGACCTGCTTCCCCACATCCTGCTGGCAGCCTGCTTCCTGGCACGCAGCGATGCAGTCTATGCCCTGGTCACGCGGTTCTGGATCGAACGGCTGCGGGGATGGGAACACTGGCACCGGTTTGCCGGTGAAATTCCTGCCCGAATTCCTGCCTCCGCCGCAGACCGGAAAATGCGTGTCGGCTATGTCGTCCATGACTTCCGATATCAGGATTTCTGCCCAGAACACAATGTCGTGCGGCTTCACGACACCGAACGCTTCGATGTGAGCGTCTTTTTCGCAACGCCGCAGCACAGCCCCACGGCGCGGCGGCTGGAAGGGTTGCCGCCGCTGTTGAGGGATTTCCCGGGACGGGTGCATAACATCAATGGCCTGGCTCCGGAGGACAGCGCCGCCCTCATCAACGCGGAGGGCGTCGGCGTGCTGTTCGACACCTTCGGTTGGTGGGCCGGGGAAATCCCCCGGATCTTTGCCCAGCGTCCGGCACCCGTGCAGGCGACATGGTGCGGTCTGAGCCGCCCGGGCAAAGAGGACATCATGGATTACATCGTCGGGAACGACGACCTGTTCCGTCCCGGTGAGGAGGACGGCCTTCCGGAGGGTGTCGTCCGTCTGGATGGAGCCTACATCCCGGTCAAGCCGCGAACCCATGTTCCGCAGCCGTTGTCCCGCTCCGCACTTGGAATTCCGGAGGACTGCTTCGTTTTCCTTGGCTATCACCAAGTCATGAAGATTAACAAGAAAACGCTCGATCTCTGGATGGAGGTCTTGCGCAATTGTCCCAACAGTATCCTGATCCTCAACTGGACGAACCCGTGGATAATCCGTAATCTTGCACGCAGTCACGGCATCGATGCATCTCGCATCATGTTTTTCCGCTTTGTGAGGACCGAGGTCGAACATCTGATGCGCCTGGGAGTGGCGGACCTGTTCCTCGACACCAATCCTTTCACCTCCGCCGCATTGACGGGGGCCGATGCCCTGTACATGAAGGTCCCTCGAATCACGTTGGTCGAAGCGAACCTGTATTCCCGTTTTGGGCAGATCATGATGAACGGCATCGGTCTGAACGACTGGGTGTGCCATGATCGGAAGGAATTCATCGAACGTGCCGTCGCTCTTTACCGCACCCCGGAAGACGTCCAAGCCATCAGGCAGCGGATCGGGTCGCAGGTAATCCATTCGGAGTCCCTTGATCCCGCAAAAATCCTGCGCAAACTGGAAAAGGCGATTGAAGTCATGTGGGATCGCCATTGCACAGGGCTGCCGCCGACATCTTTTCGGGTTTAGAGCATCCAACAGAATCATCTTTGGATGAAACACCAGCAGATGAGGCTGGCGGCTATTTGATGGAATGCGGTGAAGATGTCGGCGCTGCGCCCACCGACAGTGGGCGAAGTCGCAGCCCTTGTCCGCGTACTGTTTGGCCGGGCGTCGTCCGGAACGTGTCAACGACTGTGAGACAGCCCGAGTTATGAATTAGGCTTGGATGGTCTCTGGCTTTTGCGGCGGATTGATCCAGACTTCGATTGGCTTTGCGGGTGGTTGAGGCGCTTTGCGAACGAAACGCTCCGGTGTGCGGCGAAAGGCACGGTCGAGGGTTTGCTGGCGGGCGGCATGGACGGCGTCGGCTTGGCCGTAATGGACTTGGTCTGGGGTCATCAGGCCGATGCCGGCATGGTGGTGATCCCGGTTGTACCAGGTGAAGAAGTCCCGGCAGAAGGCCCTGGCATCCTCGATGGAGCCGAAGCGCTTGGGGAATTGCGGCTGATATTTCAGGGTCTTGAAGTGGGCCTCCGAGAACGGGTTGTCATTGGAGGTGTGGGGCCGGCTGTGCGATTTGGTGACGCCGAGGTCGGCGAGCAGGAGAGCGGTCGCCTTGGCCTTCATCGGGCCGCCTCGATCGGCGTGCAGGGTCAACTGGCCGGGTGGGACGGCGTTCTTGGTCAGCGTCTCCTCGAACAGCGCCTTGAACAGGGTGGCGCTCTCGGCATCGGCGACGCACCAGCCGACAACGCGGCGGCTGAAGATGTCGAGGATCACGTAGAGGTAGTAATAGGACCACTTCATCGGCCCCATCAGCTTGGTGATGTCCCAGGACCAGACCTCGTTCGGGGCCTTGGCCAGCAATTCGGGTTTCCGGTAGGCCGGATGACGGAGCTGGTCGCGGCGTTCGCGGACCTCGTCATGCTCCGCCAGCAGGCGGTACATGGTGCGGATGGAGCAATGATAGACGCCTTCATCGAGCAGGGTGGCGTAGACTTCCGCCGGGGCGAGATCGACGAAGCGCGGCTCGCGCAGAAGGGCGAGCACCGTCTGGCGCTCCTGGACCGCGAGCGCCCGCGGCGGGCGTGGCCGGGGGCGAGGCGCCGGTTCCCGGCCGGCCAGCCGGACCCGATGCCGATGGACGCTGGCGCGGGCGACGCCGACAGCGGCGCAGGCCGCACTCACAAGACCGCGGTCGGGGGCCAAGGTGGCGATCGCGCTCATCGCGGCGTCTCGTCGCTGTCGGCGGGAGGCAAGGCAATCCCCAGCAGGTCCGAGATTTTTTTTTGGACGTCGATGACCGCCTCGGCCCGTTCCAGGCGGCGCTGGAGGCGGGCGATGTCCTGGCGGGCCTTGGCCAACTCCGCCTCCAGCGGGTTGGCGGGAGCCGCCTTCGGCCCGCGCTTGAGCGGCTTCAGCGCCTCGAAGGCACCGGCATCGCGTTGCCGGCGCCAGTCGGTCAGGGCCGACGAATAAAGACCTTCCCGCCGCAGGATCGCGGCGATCCCACCGGTGTCCGCCGCCCGATCCGTCTCGGCGAGGATCCGCAGCTTCTCCGCCGCCGTGAAGGTCCGGCGCTTCGGACGCGACGAAAACTCCGGGGGAACTGCCACAGGCGCGGCAACAACCCGCGGCGTCTCACCGGCGTCGGGAACCGCCTCCGATACAGGGGCGGACAGGGGCATCTTGTTGGGCATAACCACGAAATCAGTTTCCTACCCCCTCAAGCTTAAACTTCAGGGGGCACGGTGTCTCACTCTCATTGGCACAGAGGGGTCTTGGCCGGCCAGCACATTGGCGGATTGCCGGCACGGCAGGCATCGACCAGCGCTTCCAGGAACTTGCCGTCGTGCCTGTTAGAGCGGATCAATCGGGGTTACGCTTCAAGTCGGGTCGGGTCCTACGCAGATCCGATCCGAAACGGGGGCGGAAGAACGTGATCCTGAGGATCACGTTATGCTGAGTTGTGGCGGGACCGGAAAGACCATCGGGGGCCGCTCGACCACGATCATCGGAAGCATCGAGGGGCCGTTGGATGGCCGGGATTCACAAGACGGACGATTTCCACGAGGCAGGTAGAACGATATGCGGCTCCTGCTGCCGCAAGACCTGCTCGCTCGCCAGTGCCTGCTTCAGGATGTTCGTGATCGGCCGGCCTTGAGGGCGTCCGGGGAAGCCGCGGGCGTGGTCGTCCATCGCTTGGTGGGACAGCTCTTGCCGCCGATCGGGGTTTTCAATCAGTCCAACCACCGCCTCGCGCAGGCGGCCGAACAGGGCCGGATCCCCTGGTTCATCCGGCCGCATGAAGCCACGGAAATCCTGGGAATAGGCACCACGATCGGCATCGATGACCAGGGCATCCGGCGGCATGGCCACCAGAACGCCGTTCCGGCCGTCCGCAATCATGTCACGGCAGCCAAAGGTGTCGGTCAGCACCGGCACAGCTCCGTAACGCATCGCGTTCAACGTGCTGTTCATATAGAAACCGGTTGACGGGGACAGGAAGATATCGGACTGCCGGAACAGGTCGTGATAGCTTGCGTAGTCGATCTTGGTCTCGATTAACCGGATATTGGGGTGGGTGACCGCAAGGTCACGCAAGGCCAAGCCCAGCGTGTCCGGCAGCGGCGTGCGCATGATCAGTCGCAGGTCGGGGTAACGCTCCACCAGTTCCCGGAACAGGGCCAGCACATACACCCCGCCCCGAAGGTAGAATTTGGTGGATGGATTCACGGCGCTCGCCGTGAACAGCAGGGTCGGTCCGCCCTCCCGTCGTCCGCCGGCCGACGAAGGGCGAAGAGTGATCGCCTGGCTGCGGGTTTCATCCGGCGTCAGATGATCCACCATCGCGGTTTTGCGCTCGATGGCAGGACTCTGGAAGAAGCGGCCGAGGAGCGACTGCCCCTCCTGGTAGGGGGAGTAGATCGCCAGACAATGCGGCGATTCCAGAAAAGCCCGGACGATCCAGTACAGAGGCGAGCGGTCGGCCGAGACGGCATGCCGCACATAAGGCTCGAAGGGCTGGAACATGGCCGGGATCAGATCGAGCAGAAGAGTATAGGGCCGCTGTCCAACCGTCATCGGAATGGTTGTCAGAAGATCCATGACTGCCCCTTGGCCGTCGTCGACCAGGGACAACGCCCGATGGCCGACGTAACGTGCGGCACTGGCCCGGTCGACCAGTGGATGCACGCCGGTCAGTGCGTCGCAGACACGCACGCAGTGATCGAACCCGGCCGCAAGCGCCGCCAGCGATCCGCCTTCGGCGGGAGCCGCCGGCAGGAACGACACTCCTTCGGCGGTGCGCAGAACATTGAGCGCGTCGGGATGGCTGCCGTCCGCAAGCTCGAAGGCGGCCCGCTTGTCCGGCAGAAGAATGCCCGATGCGGCACGAACGACCGGTCCGGCCGAATCCATCGCCCGCGGGGAGGCAGAGCGGGCACACCACGACAGGAACTCTGACCGCAGGCTAGGAGCGGCAAGCGCCGCCTCCATGCACACCGCCAGAGGCCGCAGGTCGGCCGGAGCCCGGTCATGCGCAGCCCGCGCCGAGGCGAATGCCTCGGCATAGCGTCCGCGGCGGGCCAGGATCTCGGCTTGGCGGTAATGGTCCTCGGCGGAGTCCGGATTGCAGAAGACCGCTTCCGCGGCGCTTGCCAGGGCGCCGTCGAGATCGCCGAGATTCGCCAGGAGACGGCGGCGCCAGCCGGCGGCCGCCCCTCTTTCGGCGCGGCCGCCGGCGGCGTTGGACACCCTGCCCAGTTCGGCCAAGGCATCCTCGTAACGGACCGCCGCGAACAGGTCGGCCACCGGCTTCAGGTCGAACAGACGGGCCTGGGAGGCGGGACCGGTATCCGCCGCGGCAGAGTTCCCAACTCCCGATTTTCCCGTTGCCGGAGCCGCCCGCCCGGCCGTCCCGGCATCGCGGCGGTTCCGTTCGTCCGGGCGGACGGGCCGCCAGACCACGTAGGAGAAGGTGTCGTTGAAGCGGGTGCCGAAGCGCTGCCGATGAACGGCCTCGATCACCACCTTGCCCTCTGCCTCCAGTTCCCGCAGGCGGGTCAGCAGGTTGGACAGGTAGTTGCGGCGTTCGTGATAGCGCAGGGCGAGGCGGTCGAGCAGATCCTCTTCGTCGTAGAGCTCGTTGATGCCCTCCACATGCACGCAGCGAAGCGGCTGGCTGGCCAGAAGATAGTCGAGGAACGGGCCATGGTTGGCGCCGACCTGTTCCAGCGCTCCGAAGGTCAGGACCGCCGCCCCTTCCGGCAGGCGGATGCCGTGGTCCGGGGCGAAGAAATCGAAGCGATGGCCGGAAACCGGCCAGCCGTAATGGTCGGCCATCGCCTGCATGATGCGGACGGACGCCTCCGCCCAGTCCAGCCCGACGACCGGCTTTCCGGGAAAGGTCTCGGCGAAATAGGCGACGTGGGAACCGGGGCCGCAGCCGAATTCATAGATGGCGCTTGCGTCGGCGAAGAAGCGCTGGGCGAGCCAGGCCCGGTAGGTCTTGGTGTAGTCGCGGATGAAATGGGGATTGTGCGGCCGCGCATACTGGCCGAACAGCCGCACCACCTCGTTGGGGCGGATGTATTTGGGCACCAGGCTATCGAGCCGATAGCCGTCGTTCACGAATTCGGTCAGGTTCTCGGTCCAGCCTGTCTCCCATTCGGGCTGGCGGTCCTTGCCGGACACCGAGACGGCGTTCGGCTCCAGCCGCTTCAGCGCCTCCAGGAGCATGCGGTCCCGCTCGGCCCCGGCCAGCTCCGTATAGCCGAAGTCGAAGCTGTCGAGGTAGGGCGCGCACCATCGGGCGACCTGTTCTTCGCTGCCCCCGAACAGGGCAGCCAGTTCGGCGACCCCCAGATTTTTTTCGATTGCCACTGTCATCGTTCCGGTTCCCCTCCCCCGCAGCCGATATTGTTGCGCCGGATGGGCGCGCCTATTCGATCACGGCGTAGGACATGGTGGAGCCGTAGGGCAGCCGGCGGATGCGCAGGTTCTTCAATCCGACCTCTTCCAGAACCGCCACGGTCTCGCCGGGCCACACCTCGTGGTTCAGCTCGTCGAAGGCGACGATGGCCCCCTTGGGCATCCGCGGCAGGAAATGGCGCAGGGCCGCGACGGTCGGCTCGTAGACGTCGAAATCCAGCCACAGGAGGCTGACCACCAGATGGGGGTTCTCCTCGATGAAGGATGGAATGGTCTTGCAGGCATCGCCGCGGACGAGGCGGACCTTGCGGATGTGCTTGAGGACGCGGTTCTGGTCGAACAGCGCGATGGCACGCTCCAGATCGGCTTGCGCATCCACGCCCAGGCCGCCGGCCTTGAGCTGGGCCGCCGTGCCGGTGCGATCCTTCTCGCTGACGTCCACGAAACCTTCGAAGGTGTCGAAGCCGATGACGTTGCGCAGATGGTTGAAGGGTTCGAAGATTTCGCTGAACTGCGCCCAACCCATCAGCCCGCCGCCGAACAGGACGCCGCATTCGACGATCGAGCCATGCACGTCCAGAACCTGCTTGAACAGCTCGTACCTGGATACGAAGCGGCGCAAATCCTGTGTCGGCACATATTTGGGGAAGTTCTGCAGCTTCTCGACGTTGGAGCCGATTCCTTCGGCGAAGTACTGCTCCATGCCGATACGGAAATCCACTTCCTCCGAAGTCGTACGCGACGGTTCGTGGAATCGGTTTGGGTCGCGCAGGCTCACGTTTGCTTTCCCCTTTGCTTGGCGGAACGATCGTAGAAGCTGTTGGAGGTGTATATGCGGCGGATTTCGGCAAGCTCCGCCTGGTCGAGCGGCGGCCATTCGGCCGCCCGGACATTTTCTTCGACCTCCATCGGGGTCATCATGCCTGGAATCACCGTCGCCACCGCATCGTCGGCCAGACAGAACTGCAAGGCGAGCTGGGTGGCGCTGCGCTGCCCCTCTCCGCCATACAGATGCCCGAACAGGCCGGGCGCCTCCGCCCAGCGACGGAGTTGGTCCGCCGGCCAGTTGGCGCGGTGATCGCGGCCGGTGAAGCGGTGTTCCCCGGACAGCGTGCCCGTCAGATAGCCGAAGCACAGCGGGGTGCGGGCGATGATGCCGGTTCCCCGCGCCCGCGCCAGGGCGAACAGGCCATCGTCCTGCGCCCGCTGGTCGATCATGTTGTAGTTGACCTGGACCGCCGGGAAATCGAACTCCTCCACGCCGGCCTTGGCGTCGGCGGGAGAGCGGGCGGACAGCCCCCAGGCGCGGATCCTGCCCTGCGCCTGGAATTCCTTCAGCGTGGCGATGATCTCCGGATCGGCGCGTAGCAGATCCAGCTCGGGGCTGTGCAGCAGGTAGAGGTCGACGTACCGGGTGCGCAGGCGGTCCAGGCTGGCCGCCAGCCCGTCGCGCAGATGCCCGACCGAGAAGTCCTGCGGCATGGCGAAGCCGCTGTGCGGCAGCAGCCCCACCTTGGTGCCGATGACGATGCGCTCGCGCACATCCTCCAGGGCGGCGCCCAGAACGCTTTCGCTGTGCCCGGTGCCGTACAGATCGGACGTGTCGTAGAAGGTGATGCCGCGGTCGAAGGCGGCGCGCAATGCGGCGCGCGAGACCTCGTCGTCCACCGGTCCGTAGGAATCGCCGCCGAGGCCCCAGGTGCCGAAGCCGATTTCAGAGACCGTCAGGCCGGTCTGGCCCAGGGGGCGGTACCGCATGGCGATCACCCCTTGCTCTTGCCGTACAGCCGGAGCCGGCTGCGGTCGTTCTCGTAGGCATCGGCGAACCAGCGGATCGTCCGTTCCAGCCCTTCGCGGAAGGGTGTGTAGGTGAAACCGGACAGTTCCACAAACCGCGAGTTGTCGTTGTTCTTGCGGAAGACGCCGTTCGGCTTGGTGGTGTCAAAGACGATCCGGTTGCGGTCTACGCCCATGATGTCGGCGATCATCAAGGCGATGTCGCGGATGCTGAGCTCTTCGGTGGTGCCGGTGTTGAGGACCTGCGCGTCTTCGTGATTGTGCAGCACCCACAGGAAGGCGCGGGCGACGTCGCGGGAATAGGTGTATTCCCGCAACGGGGTCCCGTCGCCCCAGATGACGATGGGTTCGTCGGTGTGGCGGTTCTCGTAGAAACGGCGGATCAGCGCCGGCAGCATCGGCGCGTCGTCATAATTGAAGTTGTCGTTCTCGCCGAAGATGCCGTTCGGGATCACGCCGACCACGTTCAGCCCGTATTCCTCGCGATAGCCGCGGATCGCCGGTTCGATCAGACGCTTGGCGAAGGACGACCCATAGTTCGACCCGTGCGGCGCGCCGTCGTGGATCGACTCCTCGCGCAGGGGCAGCGGCGCGTTCGGCGGGTACATGCCCGTGGTCAGGGTCATCAGCGTCTTGCGGATTCCCAGCTTGCGAGCCGCCTCCAGGACTGAGAAGGTCATCATGACGTTGTCGCGCAGCATGCTGCCCTGATGCTTCAGGCTAAGGCCGATGCCGCCGCTCACCGCCGCCAGATGCAGGATAGCATCGGCGCCGGATCCCTCGACGAAGCGCAGCGTCGCCTCCGCGTCGGTCAGGTCGCAGTCCCGCGACGTCAGGAATTCAAACTCGGTGCCGGGGTAGTCGCCGTGGACAGCCCGCACGGCGGAGCCAGCGACCGCGGAACTGCCGGTCACCAGAATCTTCTTGAACATGCGACCAAACCTCGTGTTTGAAATCCGTGTCTGTGCGGCTGGCAGCGCGTCACCGGCGGCCGGCCGCCCCCTGACGGCCGAGCCACTGCGTCAATCTCCCGACGACGCCGTCCACGTCCAGGCCGCGCCCGGCGTGCAGGGTGTCGCGGTCACCGTAGGCATACAGCAACTCGTCCGGAATGGCGAACCGCTTCAAGGGCTTCAGTATTTCGAGATCGGCCATCGCCTCGGCGACGATGCTGCCGACGCCGCCGTGGCTCGTGTGTTCCTCGATGGTGGCGACAGCCCCCGCGCCGGCGAGCGCCTGGCCGAGCAGATCGAGGTTCAGCGGCTTCAACCGGTAGAGGTCCACCACGCGCGCCGAAATCCCGAGAGTCGCCAAACGTTCGGCGACCTCGATGCCGCGATGCACCATGATCCCGGTCGCCACGAGCACCAGATCGCCTCCGTCGCGGACGACGCGCAGGCCGGCCGCGTAATCGTCCTGCCCACCCTGGTCCAGCAGAGGCCATTTGCCGCGGTCCAGCCGGATATAGCGGGGGCCGGACGCATGCGGGACTTGCGATGCCAGGGCAGCGGCCAGGGCCGACTCGGACGGCGACAGCACCTCCATATGCGCAAGGCTGCGCATCACGGCGATGTCCTCGGTCGCGTGGTGGGTCGGACCGTCGGTGCTGTAGGCATAGCCGGCTCCGACCGCCAGGATGGTGACCGGCTGCTTCATGGAGCAGATGTCGACCTTGGTCTGCTCCAGGGCGCGCAACGTGGCGAAGGTCGCGATCGAATAGACCACGACCTTCTTGCCGCGCATGGCCATCCCGGCCGCCGTCGACATCATGTTCTGTTCAGAAATGGCGGCGTTGACGAACTGGTCCGGCAGGTCCGCCCGGAAGCGGTCGAGGCTCGGCGCGCCGAAATCGTTCGACAGCACGACCACGTCGCGGTCGTCGCGCGCGATCCCGTACAATGTGCCGAAGAAGGCGTCTCGCATGTCGGTCTTGGACAGTATGGTCATGCGTCTTGTTCCAGCAGTTCGGCGCGCGCCTGTTCGATGATGTCCGACGTCACCGGCCGGACGTGCCAGATCGGATCGTTTTCGAACAGGGAAACGCCTTTGCCCTTGGTCGTCCGGGCGATGATGGCGAGGGGACGCTCCGATGCGCGCGGGCGTGAGCGCGGCAGGGCGGCCATCAGACTGTCGAAGTCGTGGCCGTCGTCGACGGTGACCACCTCCCACCCGAAGCTCCGCCACTTGTCGGCGAAGGGCTCCAGCGCGATGTAGTTTTCCGTGTAGTCGAGCGAGCCGATGCCGTTGCGGTCGACGATGGCCACGAGTTGCCCCAGCTTGTGCTGGGCCGCGAACATGGCGGCTTCCCAGACGGAGCCTTCCGAGCATTCCGCATCGCCCATCAGGACCACATGGAGATTGGGCAGCCCATCCATCCGGGCCGCCAACGCCATGCCGCAACCGAGGCCGAGACCGTGGCCGAGCGCGCCCGCCGTGACTTCGATGCCCGGGATTTTGTGATCGACATGGCCGCCCAGGCGACAGGAACCGCTGCGGTAGGCGGTGCGCGTCCATTCCTCGGGGAAGAAGCCTAGGTCGGCGAGCAGGGCGTACATGAGCGTCTCTCCATGCCCCTTGCTCAGGATAAAGCGATCACGTTCTTCCCAAGCGGGGTTTTGCGGATCAATCCGCAAAATTCCCCCGTAATACAAAGAAACCAAGATCTCAACAGAAGAATAGCAAGTCGAGATATGCCCGCCATGTGCGTAGCACATCTCCAAAACTTTTTGCCTTAGCCGTTTTGCCGTTCGGCGAAGCTCGCTGATGTCAGTTGCCATTCTTTGGTTCCATTGAGAATTCTAGTCAATTTCATGACAGGCAAAGGCGTCTTCCGCTAATGAACCACAGCCGTCACCCGGTCGCAATCCCAAGAGCCCAACCCTATTCGATGCAATTCTTGAACCAAAACCCGTCTTTTTCCTGGCGTGATAATTGCATTTCAAGAAAAATGCTTTGCGGTGTCGGTGCTTGGCGGGAAACTCTCCCCACACCGGCACGTTTCCAGGAGGATGACGATGATCATATCCCGCACCCCCTTCCGCATTTCGTTCTTCGGGGGCGGGACCGATTATCCGGCTTGGTACAAGGAGCATGGCGGGGCCGTTCTGGCCACGTCGATCGATAAATACTGCTATCTGTCCTGCCGTTATCTTCCTCCATTCTTCGATCAGAAATATCGGATTGTCTATTCCCGGATCGAACTTGCCAAGACCATTGGCGAGATCGAGCATCCCTCCGTCCGGTGCTGCCTGCAATACATGGGTATCACGGAGGGAATAGAGCTGGTTCACAATGCCGACTTGCCCGCACGCACGGGCCTTGGCTCCAGTTCATCCTTCACCGTCGGCCTTCTTCATGTTCTGAACGCACTGAAGGGCCAGATGTCCGACCAGCGCGGCTTGGCGGAACTCGCCATCCATCTGGAACAGAACGTCATCAAGGAGAATGTCGGCTCCCAGGATCAGATCCTGGCCGCTTTCGGCGGGCTGAAACACGTTACCTTCAATGCGGATAATTTTACCGTCCGGCCGGTTCCCCTTCCCCTGGCGCGAAAGGACGAGCTTCAAAGCCACCTGATGCTGTTCTACACCGGCATTTCCCGCATGGCATCGGATGTCGCGGCGCACCAGATCCGCAACATCCCAAACCGTCAGGGAGAGTTGATGGCCATGCGCCAGATGGTCGACGACGCCCTGGGCATTCTGAGCGGGGGAAGCGACATAGAGGATTTCGGCCTGCTGCTCCACGAATCCTGGCGACTGAAACGCTCGCTCTCGTCCCATGTTTCCACGAGCCTGATCGACGAGCTTTATGAAAGAGCCCGTGTGAACGGCGCATTGGGCGGCAAACTCCTGGGGGCTGGAGGCGGCGGCTTCTTCCTTGTCTTCGCGCCACCGGAAGCGCATCTGCGCATCCGCCAGGCGCTTGCCGGGCTTCTGCATGTTCCTTTCCGTTTCGAAGAAAGCGGCGCACAGTTGATCTTCTACAGCCCGTCCGAAGCGTTGCCCGTCGCCGTGCCGGCCTTGCCACAGACAGCCGGCGCGACGGCCTGACCGGCCGGTTCCCTTCCCTTTACCGGCGGCGGACATCCAGCCCCGTGCCGCGAGGTTTCATGCCCACACGGAACGAAAAGCCCCCCCTCACCCGCCTTGGACGGCGCCCGGCCTTCACCAACAAGGTATGGTGCGGATATTTCGACCACATCGTCGGCAACAACGGGACCGAAGTTGAAGACTATCTTGTCCTTGTCCCGCGTGGCGACCATCCGGACATGCTCTGTGGGGTGTCCGTTCTGCCCGTGCTTGACGGACGTGTCGCCTTGATGCGCGTCTTCCGTCTGGGAAGCGACCGCTGGGGTTGGGAAACGCCACGTGGCTTCGTCGATGCCGGAGAGCCTCCGGAAACGGCGGCCCATCGCGAGTTGGCCGAGGAAACCGGGTTGGCCTGCCCAGCCGGAAGCTTGGTTTCGCTGGGCTTCTACACCCCGGAGAACTCCACCATCCAGGCGCGTGGCGCCCTGTTCGCCGCCGAAGGCTGCGTCCGGGTCCAGGACCGGGACATGGCAGAGATTGGCCTTGGGGCGCTGCGTCTCTTCACCCTGGAGGAAGCGCTTGCCCTTGCCGACAGTTCGGAGATCGAGGATTCGTCGACCGCCCTCATGCTCTACCGTTATGCCCGTCGAAAATCCTACACATGACCGCAAAACGCGCCGGCAATTCCATTGCTTCCGCATGGGAAAATTTTGCCGTCCGGAGGCAGAATTTGCCGGGTTGCGGCAGAATTTGCCTAGCGGTGGCCAAAGCTTCCGTTCCATCGCGTCGCGACAGAGGCGGCCGGATTTCAGGCCGGGGAAACGACTGGCCTTTCCGTGCCGGATTATATACGGCTCCTTCGGTATTTTGATGCGGGAATCCCGAAGGCCGGGTGTTGGCGAACAACGGAGGAAGAAGAAAGAAAATGGCTGAAGGTCTCAACATTCTGGTCACGGGCGGAGCCGGCTATATCGGCTCGATCCTGGTGCCGGCCCTTCTCGACGCGGGCCATCGGGTGACGGTTCTCGACAGCTTCATGTTTCGCCAGATTTCCCTGGCGCATCTCTGTGCCAACCCGAATTTCGACATCGTGCGCGGCGATGCCCGAGACCGGGATACGCTGAAGCCGCTGGTTGCCGCGGCCGATGTGGTGGTTCCGCTGGCGGCGCTCGTCGGGGCCCCGATGTGCGACGCCGACCGCATCGCCGCGGCGTCCACCAACCGTGATGCCGTGCTGACCCTGCTGGACCTGCTGTCCCCCGACCAGAGGGTGGTCATGCCGGTCACCAACTCGGGCTATGGCATCGGCGAGCAGGGCAAGTTCTGTACCGAAGACTCGCCCCTCCGTCCGATCTCGCTGTATGGCCGCACCAAGGTCGAGGCGGAGGAGGCCGTGCTGGCGCGCGGCAACGCCATTTCCTTCCGGCTGGCGACGGTGTTCGGCATGGCCCCGCGGATGCGGGTCGATCTTCTGGTGAACGACTTTGTCTATCGTGCGGTTTACGACCGTGCGGTCGTCCTGTTCGAACCGCATTTCAAACGCAACTACATCCACATCCGCGACGTGGCGCGCGCTTTCCTTCATGGCCTTGAAAACTTCGAGACGATGAAGGACCGCCCCTACAATGTCGGCCTATCGGACGCCAATCTGTCGAAATGGCAGCTGTGCGAAAAAATCCGCGAGCATCTGCCGCGCTTCGTCTTCCTGGAAGCCCCGATCGGCGAAGACCCGGACAAGCGCGACTATATCGTGTCCAATGAACGGATCGAAAGCACCGGCTATCTTCCGGCCCATTCACTGGACGACGGCATTCTGGAATTAATCAAAGGCTATCGCATGCTGCGCAACGGTGCGCACGGCAACGTTTGAAATCTTGGCCTGAAACCCTGGGCGGGCGCAGGAAAGCAGTTCCTGCGCCCGGTTCGTCATCAGCCCACGATCTTCCACGATCCGTCTGGCTGGCGGCAGGCGGTGCCGAAGGCCTGTTCGGTGCGGCCGCCGACGACGATGGTCTGCTGGAATTCGCGGCAATAGGCGCCGGAGCCGTCATAGCCGTCCTTGACCGGCACGATGACACCCTGGTTGCCGGACTGCGGGTTGTTCCAGCTGATCCGCTGGCCGATCGGGGCGCTGTAGGCCTGATAGGCGGCGCGGTCGGCGTATTGCTGGTCGGCACGGTCGAGCGAGGCGCCGATCTCGCGGCCGGCGAAGGCGCCCAGCAGCGTGCCGATGCCGACCGCCACCAGCTTGCCCGAGCCGCCGCCGAAGCGCGAGCCGATCAGGCCGCCGGCGACGGCGCCGCCGACGGTGCCGAACCCCTCCTTGGTGCCCATCGACCCGGTCTGGCAGCCGGCCAGGGTGGTGGACAGCGCAAGCACCGCGACGGCGGCGATACGGGAGAAACGGGACTGGGCACGCATCGGAGGACTCAATCTCTGTTCCGAGGGTTGTTCCCCCAGTTATAGCGCAAGCGTCGCCGTTTGTGCAGCAGCCCTCTCCCTGCCCTTCACTGAACTGCTCCGGGTTTGTCGGAGGCCATTTGTGTTGAGTCAGGCCGCCATGTCGCCGTCCTCGGCTTGAGCATAGTAGCGTGCTTCGGCCTCGGCGGGAGGTATATTGCCGATGGGTTCGAGGAGGCGCCGGTGGTTGAACCAGTCGACCCATTCCAGGGTGGCGAACTCGACGGCCTCCAGAGTGCGCCATGGCCCGCGACGCCGGATCACCTCGGTCTTTTAGCAGGCCGCGGAAAAAGGGCTGTGCACGGCTGTCGTGTCGTGATTCCCTCCAGTGAGGGCAAAGGCGACCGTTGAGGGAATGATGCGGGGCTCGGACGAACGCAGCGAGGGTCTTTTCAGCTACGTGAGCTGCGAGGCACGGGTTCCGGCGACCCATCCATTGCGGCCGATCCGGGCCATCGTGGACGAAGCGCTGGAGGTGATGTCACCGGCGTTCGAGGGGCTGTACTCCAAGATCGGCCGGCCGTCGATCCCGCCGGAAAAGCTGCTGCGGGCGCTGCTGCTCCAGGCCTTCTACTCGGTGCGCTCGGAACGCCAGCTGATGGAACAGCTCGACTATAACCTGCTGTTCCGCTGGTTCGTCGGCTTGTCGATGGACGCTCCGGTGTGGGACGTGACGGTGTTCACCAAGAACCGGGAGCGTCTGCTGGCCGGGGATGTGGCGGCCAAGTTCCTGGCCACCGTGCTGGGCCAGCCGAAGGTGAAAGCGCTGCTGTCGGACGAGCACTTCTCGGTGGACGGGACGCTGATCGAAGCCTGGGCCAGCGTGAAGAGCTTCCGGCCCAAAGATGGCAGCGGTGAGCCGCCGGGGCCGGGACGCAACGGCGAACGCGACTTTCACGGCGAGAAGCGGTCCAACGAGACCCATGCCTCGACCAGCGACCCCGAGGCGCGGCTGTACCGCAAGGGCAACGGGCAGCCGGCGAAGCTGGCCTTCATGGGTCATGCGTTGATGGAGAACCGGAACGCCCTGGTGGTCAATGTCCGGCTCACCGCGGCGACCGGCTTGGCCGAGCGCGAGGCGGCGGTGTCCATGGTCGAGGCCATCCCCGGCCGCCACCGCATCACGGTGGGCGCCGACAAGGCCTACGACACCAAGGATTTCGTGGCGAACATGCGCGAGTTGGGCGCCGCCCCGCACGTCGCCCAGAACACCCGCAACCGCCGCTCGGCCATCGACGGCCGAACCACCCGCCACCCCGGCTATGCAGTCAGCCTACGAATCCGCAAGCGCATCGAGGAGGTGTTCGGCTGGATCAAAGGGGCCGGGCTACGCAAGACCCGCCATCGCGGCACGGCCCGTGTCGGCTGGATGTTCACCCTGACCGCCGCCGCCTACAACCTGATCCGCCTGCCAAAGCTACTGGCGGCGGCATAATCACGCCCGGAGTCCGCCCAAAAGGCGGCCTTGGGCGCTCCAGGCCGGGGGTGCACCCGCTGATTTCGACCAAAGCGGGTGCAAAAGGCCCAAATTGCGAGCCTCCGCAGAGGCAAGGACGCCATACACGAGCCTTTTTCCGCGTCCTGTTAGAGGCCGTTGATGGTCTCGGCCAAAGCGTTGTCGTAGGAATCGCCAACGCTGCCCACGGAAGGCTCAACACCGGCGTCGGTGAGGCGCTCGGTGTAGCGGATCGCAACGTATTGCGATCCACGGTCGCTATGGTGGATGAGGCCGCTGCCCTTGGCGGGCCGGCGGTCGTGAAGTGCCTGTTCAAGCGCATCCAGAACGAAGCCGGCGTGGGCTGTGCTGGACACCCGCCAACCCACGATGCGGCGGGCGAAGGCGTCGATGACGAAGGCCACGTAGACGAAGCCCTGCCATGTCGATACGTACGTGAAATCGGCCACCCACAAGGCGTTCGGACGCGGTGCCTGGAACTGCCGGTTCATCCGGTCAGCGGGCATGACGCCGCCCGGTCGCTGATCGTGGTGCGCACCGTCTTGCCACGCGTCGCCCCCTTCAGGCCCATGTGTTTCATCAGCCGTGCCACCGTGCAGCGCGCCACATCGATGCCCACCCGCCGCAACTGCCGCCACACCTTGCGTACCCCGTAGACCTGGAAGTTCGCGTCCCAGACCCGTCGGATAGCCAAACTCAGCTCGGCGTCGCTTCGCGAGCGGGCCGGCGCCTTGGCCGGATCGGCCCGCCGGGCGGCATGGGCGCGGTAGGTCGACGGGGCGATCGGCAGCACTTTGCAGATCGGCTTATATGAGGAGAATCAACGGAAATGTTCGTCAGCTTTTCATTTTATGCTCCTGTAGCGCTATCTGGTATCCACGGCGTGAGCCTGCTTCAATGACGCGGCCCGGAAACCGGGCCTGATCCAACTTATATACGGTCAGTCGACTGGGGCGACTGCACCAACATCCCGCATGCGGCGGGCAAGGCTCAATTGGGCGAGACCATTCTCAAACCGCGGCTGTTTGACAGCCATGCCGATCTTCGGTTCGCCCGTACGGGCTCCAGCGGGAAGGTTTTCCCCGGAGAAATTGATGAGCGCTCGGAACGTCAGGCGGCCTTCAGCACGGCACCTTCAATGACGACGCCCGCACGGGTATATTTCCAAAGCGCGACGAACAGTTTTCGGGCAACGGCGACGATCATCGTCTTCTTGAGCCGTCCCCCATTCCTAGCCGGGAAAATTCATGAGGGTTGGCGGGTGTAGCGGCATCCGTTGAGCGGCCGTAGGATTTGGGTGCTGACGCCAACTCCTGCCGTTTCCGGAGCGCCCACCCGCCATGGTTGATCATACCCTGCCGCTGCCCGGCCTGTCACCCGTTGCTGGAAAGCCGGTGATCGGGCGCTTTGATGGCGGCCGCCTGTCCTCCGATGGCGGGCTGCTGGTGCTGCGGGAGGTGGCGAAGCGGCTGCGGATTGCCGATCGGCTGGCCGCCTGTATTGAGGACCCGCGCGATCCAACGCGCACCGTGCATTCGCTGGCCGACATCATCGGCTTTCGCCTGCTGGCCATCGCGGCGGGCTACGAGGACGGCAACGACGCCGGCAGCCTACGCTCCGACCCGCTGTTCAAGATGGCCCTGGAACGCCTGCCGTCCGAGCGTGACCTTTGCTCGCAAGCCACCATCTCGCGCCTGGAGAACCTGCCGGATACCCGCGCACTGCTGCGCATGGGCCGAGCCATGGTCGATCTCTACTGCGCGTCCTTTCGCCAGGTGCCCAAGCGCATCGTGCTGGATGTAGACGACACCTTCGACACGGTGCATGGCGGTCAGCAGTTGCGCCTGTTCAACGCCCATTACGACGAGTACGGCTTCCAGCCCATCGTTGTCTTCGACGGCAACGGCCGCTTTGTCACCGCTGTGCTGCGCCCAGCCAAGCGGCCCAAGGGGACGGAGATCCGGACCTTCCTGCGTCGCCTGCTCCGCGCCATTCGGGCAAACTGGCCCAAGACCGAGATCCTGCTGCGCGCCGACGGCCATTACGCCTGCCCGGAGGTGCTGGACTGGTGCGAGGCGGAGGGGCTCGACTACGTGCTCGGTCTGCCGACCAGCAGCACACTGCGCCGTCACGTCACCACGCTGGAGGCCAGCACCGCGGCGCGCTTCCAGGCCATGCCCGGAGCCGACAAGGTGCGCCGCTTCAAGGAATTCTATGACGGGGCCAGCACCTGGAGCCGGGTCCGCCGCATCGTCGCGCGCGTCGAGGCAGGAGACCAGGGCACCGACAGCCGCTTCATCGTCACCAACCTACGCCACGGCACGGGTCGCTGGCTGTATGCCGGCCTGTATTGCGCGAGGGGACAGGCGGAAAATCATATAAAAGCCTGGAAATCCCACCTTGCCGCAGACCGGACCTCCTGCACCAAGGCGACGGCCAACCAGTTCCGCCTGTTCCTGCACGCCGGGGCGTACTGGCTGCTGTGGAGCCTGCGCTCGCTGATGCCGAAACGCTCCCGCTGGCGCACGGTGCAATTCGACACCTTGCGGCTGCGCTTGGTGAAGACCGCCGCGCGTATCGTGGAGATGAAGACGCAGATCAAGGTGCACCTGCCGACCAGCGCGCCTGATCAGGCGATCATCCACCTCGCCCTCGGCCGCATGCCCCGGCTCATCTGCTGAGCACCGGGGCAGCGTGCCCCAGCCGTCACCCAATCCCCTCCACCACCAACTCCGACACCGTCACGCCGCCGTCAGCGCGGCGGCCGACGACGCGCGCCCATACAGCCCAACGTTGATCATCTCAACGCGGCGACCAGACCGCTCGCCACCCTGGTGAATAAAGGCGGCTAGCCACCTGATCCTTAAACCTGCATATTTCGGCGGAAAGCACCCAGCGGGAACGGCGGAAAGCGCCCGGGCAGAACGGTGAAAGCGCCCAGCCGTTTCGGTGAATTCGCCCACCCGTAGGAGTGGTGGTATCGGGGTCCGAACCAGCCTTTGGCATCCCCATGATCTTTCCACGGCACAGGCCAAGGAGGATCGGGATGCCCCGAGCGAGGTCGGACATGCGGCGGATCAGAGAAGTCCTTCGTCTGCGGGATGAGTTTGGCGCCAGCCAACGGCAGATTGCCGATGCCTGCCGGCTGCCGCGCAGCACCGTGCGCGATTACCTGGAGCGGCTACGGGCCTCCGGGCTGCAGTACGCGGATGTGCTGGGCTGGACGGACGTCGAGCTGGAGGAGCGGCTGTTCCCGCCTCCGGTCACGTCGGCGCGCCCGGTGCCCGACTGGCGGCACATCAGCCGGGAACTCGGCCGCCGTGGCGTAACGCTGCGGCTGCTGTGGGAGGAATACCTGGAGGTCCATCCCGGCGGCTATCGCTACACCCAATTCGTCCAGCATTTCCGGGCATGGCAGGGTGCTCATGCCGAGCCGCGTCTGCGCCGGGAACATCGGCCGGGGGCGGCGATCGAGGTTGATTACGCTGGGATGACGCTGACCGTCGGGCTCGGCGCTGAGGCGCGGCAGGCCCAGGTGTTTGTCGCCTGCCTGCCGTATTCGGGCTACGTCTATGCCGAGGCGACCTGGACCCAGCAGGCGGAGGAGTGGCTGGCCTCCCACGCCCGGCTGTTCGAACATCTGGGCGGCGTGCCGGGCAAGCTGGTGCCGGATAACCTCAAGGTCGGCGTCAGCCACGCCTCCTTCTACGATCCGGCGATCAACCCGGCTTATCACGATCTCGCCCGGCACTACCGCACCGCCGTCCTGCCGGCCCGGGTGCGGCGCCCGCGCGACAAGCCCAGCGCCGAGAACGGCGTGCAGCAGGTCGAGCGGCGGGTGCTGGCCCCGCTGCGCGATACGCCCTTCGCCACGCTGGACGCCGCCAACGCGGCCTTGCGCGACAAGCTGGCCACCCTCAATGCCGCTCCCTTGAGCCGCCGGCCGCAGGACACGCGCGCCGGCCTGTTCGCCGCCGAGGAGCAGCCGACCCTGCGCCCCTTGCCGCCGGACCGCTTCGTGCCGGGCACCTGGGCGCGCCACAAGGTCCCGCCCGACTATCATCTCGCTCTCGACGGCGGCGTCTACTCGGTGCCCCACACGCTGATCGGCAAGACGGTCGACGTGCACAGCACCGCCGGCGTGATCAGCGTCTTCCTGCGCGGCAAGCGGATGGCCTGCCATGTCCGCCGGCAGGACGGCGCCACCGTGACGCTGGACGCCCATCGCCCCGCCAACCACCGGGCCGTCGCCCGCTTCACCCCCGATGCCATCCAGACCGAACTGGCCGCCATCGGCCCGGCCGCCGCGCTGCTGTTCGAACGCATCCTGGCCGGCGCCGATCACCCCGAACAGGCGGTGCGGGCCGGGATCGGCCTGATCCGCTTGGCGGCCACCCACGGCACCAGCCGGCTGGAGCAAGCCTGCCAGGCGGCGCTGGAGGCCAACGTCGGATCCTACCGCTACGTCCAGCGCTGGTTGACCGCTCCCCCGGCCACAACGGCGGACGCGGCCGGTGCCGGCGAGCACACCAATCTGCGCGGCCCTTCCTACTATCACTGACGGAGATACGATGATGAAGCACGTCAACCACGAGCGGCTGCGCCAGTTGCGGCTGTACGGCATGGCCAAGGGGTTGGAGGCGCTGGAACGCCTGCCCGATCGCGGCCAACTGGCCTTCGACGAGCAGTTGGGCACGCTGATCGAGCGGGAAGCGGCAGAGCGCGCCAACACCGCACTCGCCAGCCGACTGAAACGTGCCCGGCTGCGCCAGACGGCCTGCCTGGAGGACCTCGACCTGCGCACCCCGCGTGGGCTCGATCGCGGTGTTGTGCGCGAGCTGGCCACCGGGCGCTGGGTGAAGGAGAACCGGCCGGTTCTGATCACCGGCCCGACCGGGATCGGCAAGACCTGGCTGGCCTGTGCACTCGGCAACCAGGCGGCGCGGGAAGGCCACAGCGTACTCTACACCCGGCTGACCCGCCTGCTGGACGATCTGGCCACCGCCCGCCTGGACGGTTCGCTCGCCCGGCTGCTGCGACGGATCGCCCGGCTCGACCTGCTGATCCTGGATGACTGGGCGATGACCGAGCTGACCGCGCCTCAGCGCCTGGACCTGATGGAGGTGATCGATGACCGCCACGACCGGGCCGCAACCATGCTGGCCACCCAAGTTCCCGTGGCCAACTGGCATCGGCTCATCGGCGATGCCACCTACGCCGACGCCATCCTCGACCGCCTCGTGCATCGGGCCTACCGCATCGACCTGCATGGCGACTCCATGCGCCGCACCAAGGCCGATGCCGCCAGCGAAACCCCCGACACCTAAGGCCGGTGCTTGGCAACCAAACCCACAACCTTCATAACGTAAATCCAGGGTTCGGCCCCGGCTCCCACCAGCTTGCAATTCGGGTGGGCGCTTTCGCCGAAACGGTGGGCGCTTTCAACCGAAACGCCTGGGCGAATTCGCCGAAATACGCACTTAAACCAAAGCGTCAGTGCGGAATCCGGCTGGTGGCGGTTCCACAGCCAGGCGATCTGGATCAACGTCGTGCGCAGACGTGGATTACCTGATTTTGAAACTCCCTGCTCGTGATCCACCTGGCCACTCTGCCAGGGTGTCGGCGCGAGGCCCGCGTAGGCGGCGACCTGTCTGCGGTTGTCGAAATGCCGGCAAAGCCCTTCGCCCCACAACACGGCCGCGGCCGCCGCTCCAATCCCTTTCAGGCCCAGCAACAGAGCGGCGCCGGGAAATGCGAGCGCCTCTGCGGTAAGCATGTCGGTACTCGCCCGCTCGATGTCCTTTATCTGTGCAAGCACCAGTTCAAGGCGGTCAAGCTCCCGCGAAATCTGCGCCTGCAGGTGGGGTGGCAATGGGCGGCCATCTCCGGTACGGAGCTCATCAAGCCGCTCCCGGCGATCGCGCCGCAGCGGTTCATAAGCTCCGACGCCATGACTGTAGAGCAGCCCCTTGATCCGATTGACGTGCGCTACCCGTTCATTGACCAGTACCTTGCGTTCCCGCGCGATCCGCCGCCGGTCTTCCTCTTCAGGCGTTGGCGGCCTTACCATTGCACAAACGCGAGGCTCGCCCCGCTTGTAGGCCAGCAACGTTCGGACGAGCGCCTCGCTGTCAATCCTGTCGGTCTTTGCCCGACGACGGCGGCGCGAAATCGCTACCGATGCCGGGTCGACAACGTGACTTTCGATCCCTTCCTGGAGTAGGACCCGATGAATCCAGAAGCCGTCCAACCCTGCTTCCTGGATCACAACAATTGGAAAGATTTGCCCAGTCCGAACCAGAGCCTTGCGTCGTAATTCCGCAAATCGCAAAAGCAGGTCACCAATATCCCCTGCCTTGACCAGATGTTTCGACATCTTCTCGCCACCACCCGGCGTCAGTGATGTGACCAGCCATTTCGACTGGCTCAGCTCAAGCGAAACGAAGATCGCGCCGAGATCGACACGAATGGCGGTGGAATTGGATGTGCTGGACATGACGGCCTCCGGGTTCAGTGCTGGACCAGAACTCTGACCCGGTTCCAGTCGCTCTTCACCTCATAGGATCTCGACCCCGTGGACAGCGCGGTGCGCGTCGATGAAGGCGATCATCGCTTGAACGGGCGGTCGAGCTCCGCCTGAGCAAAATACGCCGACGCCTTGCGAAGAATCTCGTTGGCCTGGCGCAGTTCCCGGACCTCCCGCTCCAGCGCCTTGATCCGCTCCTGGTCGTCCGTCGTCGGGCCGGGGCGCTTGCCTTGATCGCGTTCGGCCTGCCGGACCCAGCTGCGTAGCGTCTCCGCCGTGCAGCCGATCTTCGCCGCAATCGAGCCGATCGCCGCCCACTGCGAGGCGTGCTCCCCCTCGTGCTCGAACACCATCCGGACCGCCCGCTCGCGGATCTCAGGAGAATATTTCGGTGGTGCCTGTTTCGTCATGATAACCCCAGTTTCTCAAGAAGTGGGGCCTCCGACAATCCCGGCGCGGTTCAGTTCGGCCTGACCGGCGGCCTGATCCCCTGCCCCGCCGCCATCACCGTCCTGCTGCTGTGTCTGCAACTGAAGGAGGTCGCCCCGGGCGGCGTGTTGGTGCTGTGCTTCAGCATCGGGCTGGCCTTGACCCTGATGTCGGCCGGGGTGGTTGCGGCGCTGGGGGTGCGCCATGCCGAACGCCGCTGGTCCGGCGCCTTTGGCCGCATCGCCCGGCAGGCTCCCTATGTCTCCGGCGCCCTGATCCTGGCGGTCGGGCTTTATGTCGGCTTCCATGGGCTGTCGGGGCTGGGTTACCACCTCGCCGGTTCGCCCTCCCCCTCCTCAGCCGCCCTCTTCCAGCAGATCGGCTGACCCGGCCCCGGATCATGCCGCAAACCGCAAAGACATGGGCGCGCGCGGTCAAGCACGACGTTCTGGCCGTCTATCTGGCGACGCACCCCCCCGCCCCCCCTGGCCGGTCCGCCTGCTGGCGATGGCGGTCGCCGCCTATGCGCTGATCCCGATCGACCTGATCCCCGACTTCATCCCGGTGCTGGGCTATCTGGACGATCTGCTGATCGTGCCGCTCGGCATCCTGCTGGTGGTCCGCCTGATCCCGCCGGAGCTTCTCGCCGAACACCGAGCCGCGGCCGCCGCGCGCCAGTCCGCCCGGCCGGTTAGCATCGCCGCCGCCGCGGTCATGATCGCCCTGTGGCTGGCGGCGGGCCTCCTGCTGTGACGGTGGCTGGCTCCGTGGCTTGAAGGCTGGCTGCCTTAGCCGCTTGCCGTCATCCCGCCCGCGGCCCGTCCATGGAGCGTGCCAGAATGCCGGCGACGATGGCGTCGAGATCGCCGCCGCGGTAGAGCGTTCCCTCGATGCCCGCCCGCTGCGCCGCCTGCAGGTCGGTGTCGCGGTCGCCGATCAGGAAGCTGCCCTTCGGTTCCACCGGCCACTCCGCCATCGCCTGCAACAGCATCCCCGGTTCCGGCTTGCGGCAGTCGCAGTCGGTGCGATAGGGCGGCTGGCCATGCTCGGGATGGTGCGGGCAGTGATAAAAGGCGTCGACATGGGCGCCAACGGCGCGCAACTCCTGCTGCATCCAGCGGTGCAGGGTGCGCACATGTTCCTCGCTGTAGAGGCCGCGGGCGACCCCGGCCTGGTTGGTGACGACGAAGACCAGGAAGCCGGCATCGTTCAACCGTTTCACCGCCTCCCGCGCTCCCGGCATCCAGGTGATCTGGTCGGGGCGGTGGGCGAAGCCGATGTCCTCGTTCAGCACGCCGTCGCGGTCGAAGAAGGCGGCCCTGCGGCGACGGCTGGCGGGAATGGCGTTCTGGGCCAGGGCGAAATCGTCGGGCACGCCGATATCCAGGAAGAAGCGGTCATAGATTCGCCCCTCAACGGCACCTTCCGCCGCCAGCCGTGGGAACAGGCCGGCTTCGATGGAGCAGGGCGACGCCGGCAGGCGGTCGACCGCGCGACGGTCGAGCAGATAGAGGCCGCCATTGATCAGCCCCTCCCCCGTCCGCCCCTTCTCATGCATGGCGGTGACCTGGCCGTTCTCCAGGGTAATGGCGCCATAACGGGCGGTGTCTGGAACCCGGCGCAGCGCCATCCTCGCCAGGATGCTGCCATCGGCCGGCAAAGGCGGGGCCGCAAGGTCGTTGAGGTTGATGTCGAACAGCGTGTCACCGTTCAGCAGCAGAAACTGCGTGTCCAGCAGATCCGCCGCCAGCCGCAGGGCGCCGCCGGTGCCGGCGGGCTCCGTCTCCGTCACACAGACCAGCCGCAGGCCCGGGCGCTGCATCTCCGCGCAGAAGCTATCCATCCGGTCGCCGCGATAGCCAGCCAGCAGCAGGATGTCGTCGAAGCCCTGCCGGACCAGTTCATCGACCAGATGGCCGAGGAACGGTCGCCCCCCCACCGGCAGGAGGGGCTTCGGCATGTCGTCGGTCAACGGCCCGAGCCGCGTCCCCCGTCCGCCGACAAGAATAACGGCTTGGTGCAGCATGGTTGCGAATGGTCTTTCTCGGGTGGGCTCTTGCTATTCGATCGGGTTGAAAAGCCGCTCGGACGGCGCTCTTGTCAACCCGGATGCGGCAGTTCTCTTTCCGCCCGCGTCCGGCACTGTTTTCCGTCGACGACAGCGATCACGTGAAAAAATTATATCATGATCTCATGAAAATATATAGTGACCATTTACCGCTTCATCCGCGTTCGATCCGACGAACGCAGCCGAGCAGCAATTCCTCCAGGTTCAGCGGCGGCATGTCGATGTGGATGGTGTCGAAGCCGCGATCCCGCGCCCGGACCATCAGGTCATGGTTGACTGCGGCAATGGACAGCAGGACAGGGCCGACGGCACCACGCCGGCCAGCCGGTCGAAGGCCGATAGCCCCGGCCTGCGACGACCCGCCAGCCCAACGTCTCCAGGTAAAGCCGCAGTCCCTCGCGCAGCAAGGGGCTGCGGTCGGCGACCAGCGCCCAGCGCACCCGGCCTTCGGTGCTCCGCCGCAGCGGCAACGGGCCGGCGTGACCCGTCCGGCTGTCATCGGTCATGGAAGAGGCGATGGAGGCGGTCAGCAGGATGATCATTGGACCAGTCATCGGGGGGCGTGCTCCGGTTCGAAGGCTCCTGTTTGCGGCAGGGGGGCGCTCTCCTGACTTTTGAAGAAAATCCCAACGATCACATCACTCACATGACGGGCAGACTTTCAAACGATCGTCATATGCGGCTGGTTACACTTGAGTGAGATCGATTGCATACGGGAGATTGATCAGCAGCAGAGGACTTCCCCCATGGCGCAAGCTGCGGATTCCCTGATCGAGGATATCTACGACGCCGTAACCTTTCCAGAGCGTTGGGGGGGAGCATCCAGGGCCATCCAAAGAAAGCCGTTTTTGACGGTTGCGATGGTGGCACAGCGATCTTCGGCGCATGCCATGCAGACGGCGGGGAGTGGGGCGCCGAAGAGATTGGCGATGCCCAGCATGGTGTTGCGCAGCATCGCCATGGCCTGGGGCACGGCGCCGGATCGCACCCGGCTGGCGTCTTCGCTCAAGAGGACGTCACGCCTCCAGTGCAGGCGGTTCTCGATGCCCCAGTGGTCGCGGGCGAGCGCGAGCAGCGCCGCAGGCGAGGCGTGGTCGCGGTCCAGGCTGGTGATGACGTAGACGATTTCGTGTGAGATCGCGCCCTTGACCTCGCGGGTCCGCTCGATGCGGCAGACCTGCGCCACGCCGGGCCAGTCGAGCGCGGGAACGACCTCGCGGCTGACGATGATGCGGCGGGTTTCGATGCGCCCGTGCCCCTTCTCCACGGTCTGCGCACTCTCACGGTCCGGCGGCGGCCGGTCCAGGGCGGGAGGCGGGGGCTGGCCCTGGAACGCCGCCACCAGCTCCGGGGGGAAAAGCGTCACCGAAGGCGACGGCGAGATTGGCCATCAGCGCCGGTTGGTTGGCTTTGACGGTGAACAGATAATCGCCGCCGCCGTCGCGGATGGCTTGGCAGATGGCGCGCTGACAGAACACCGCATCCCCGGTGATTACCGCACCGCCCAGCGGCAGGCTCTTGAGCAGCGTCAGCGCGGCGGTGATCTCGTTGGCCTCGGGCGGCACCCGCAACTGGCCGATCACCGTCCCCAGCCGGCTGGCGAAGGCGGCCAGCAGATGCACGCCTTCGCTGCCATCGTGCCCGGCCGGCGCGCTGCCCTTCAGGCGCTTGCCGTCGAGCGCCACATGTCCGACCGGGCCGGAGCCGCGCGCCCATTCCCCCAACACCGCCTCGGCCGCCGTAAAACGTCCAAAGCCTTGAAGAAATAGTTGTAGCTGCTTGAGATCATCGGCGGCCGTGCTCGCTTTCATCGCCGAATCCTGCTCGAAATCGGTGAGAACGAGACGGGGCTTATGCTCAGATTAACTGCGACTGTGCTCACAGTCGGTGCGACATGCTCGCAATCATCCGGCCTTGCTCACATTGCGTGAGACGATGGCCCAGTTAGCAGGCCGCGGAAAAAGGGCTGTGCACGGCTGTCGTGTCGTGATTCCCTCCAGTGAGGGCAAAGGCGACCGTTGAGGGAATGATGCGGGGCTCGGACGAACGCAGCGAAGGTCTTTTCAGCTACGTGAGCTGCGAGGCACGGGTTCCGGCGACCCATCCATTGCGGCCGATCCGGGCCATCGTGGACGAAGCGCTGGAGGTGATGTCACCGGCGTTCGAGGGGCTGTACTCCAAGATCGGCCGGCCGTCGATCCCGCCGGAAAAGCTGCTGCGGGCGCTGCTGCTCCAGGCCTTCTACTCGGTGCGCTCGGAACGCCAGCTGATGGAACAGCTCGACTATAACCTGCTGTTCCGCTGGTTCGTCGGCTTGTCGATGGACGCTCCGGTGTGGGACGTGACGGTGTTCACCAAGAACCGGGAGCGTCTGCTGGCCGGGGATGTGGCGGCCAAGTTCCTGGCCACCGTGCTGGGCCAGCCGAAGGTGAAAGCGCTGCTGTCGGACGAGCACTTCTCGGTGGACGGGACGCTGATCGAAGCCTGGGCCAGCGTGAAGAGCTTCCGGCCCAAAGATGGCAGCGGTGAGCCGCCGGGGCCGGGACGCAACGGCGAACGCGACTTTCACGGCGAGAAGCGGTCCAACGAGACCCATGCCTCGACCAGCGACCCCGAGGCGCGGCTGTACCGCAAGGGCAACGGGCAGCCGGCGAAGCTGGCCTTCATGGGTCATGCGTTGATGGAGAACCGGAACGCCCTGGTGGTCAATGTCCGGCTCACCGCGGCGACCGGCTTGGCCGAGCGCGAGGCGGCGGTGTCCATGGTCGAGGCCATCCCCGGCCGCCACCGCATCACGGTGGGCGCCGACAAGGCCTACGACACCAAGGATTTCGTGGCGAACATGCGCGAGTTGGGCGCCGCCCCGCACGTCGCCCAGAACACCCGCAACCGCCGCTCGGCCATCGACGGCCGAACCACCCGCCACCCCGGCTATGCAGTCAGCCTACGAATCCGCAAGCGCATCGAGGAGGTGTTCGGCTGGATCAAAGGGGCCGGGCTACGCAAGACCCGCCATCGCGGCACGGCCCGTGTCGGCTGGATGTTCACCCTGACCGCCGCCGCCTACAACCTGATCCGCCTGCCAAAGCTACTGGCGGCGGCATAATCACGCCCGGAGTCCGCCCAAAAGGCGGCCTTGGGCGCTCCAGGCCGGGGGTGCACCCGCTGATTTCGACCAAAGCGGGTGCAAAAGGCCCAAATTGCGAGCCTCCGCAGAGGCAAGGACGCCATACACGAGCCTTTTTCCGCGTCCTGTTAGAGCGGCAGCCCAGCCGCCTGCATCTGTTGCGTCAGTTCCTGGGCTCTGGCTCCTCCCAGTTCACCACGGAGAAACTGGCGGATCTCCGCCGGTTTGACGCTGAACTGGTCGGCCAGGGAGCGCACGCTGTAGCCGTGACGGGTCAGCCGCGGTTCCAGATCGTCGAGCTGACGCGACAGGATGCTCTCGACCACCTGGACTGTGACCGGTCGGTCCCCGATCCGGAATGCTTCCTCGAACGCAAGGGTCAGATGCTGCTCGATCTGAAGCGGGGTCTTCAGGCGGCTGGCCAGCAACTCCACGGCCACCGCCTCGATCAGCTCGCCGATGTCGATGCCCTCGCCGGCACAGCGTGCGAGGAGCCAGCGGATGTAGGCGAGCTGGTTGCCCGCCATGCCGTCGAACTCGAACACCACCGACCGGTAGCCGATCTCTTCCATGGTCGGGCGCCGGAGGTCGTTCCGGAGTTTGGGATGGCCCACCAGCACCACGGAGAGCATGCCGCCGCCATCGGCCACCACCTCCATCAACCGTTTCAGGCCGATCAGCGTCTTGCCATGCAGATCGTGCGCCTCGTCGACGAACAGGGCCACCGGCTTGCGGCCGCGACGCACAAGCTGTTGCAACTCGCGCTCCCGCTTCTCGCCCAGGGTCGGGATCTTCGGGTCCTTGTCCGGCGAGAGGTCGTGGAACAGCGCGGTGATGAGGGTCGGGATGGTGGTGCGGTCCTTGTCCACCGACAGGCTCTTCGACACCGTGACGCGCCCCTCGCGGGTCAGTTCATCCTGGATGCGGCGAAGCAGCACTGTTTTGCCACTGCCGACGACGCCGGCGACCGCCACCAGGCGGCCAGCCAGGATGGACGCCTTCACATCCTTGATGAGCTGGCGGTGATGGTCGGTCTCATAATACCCGGCCATCAGCAGGTCCCGCTCCAGCCTGAAATATTCCATGACCTCCGTCAGCATGCCCCGCCCCCTCCCGTCCGCTGCCTGAAGTACGCCCGCACCCTCGTCAGCACCTCGTCCTTGGCCAGGGTCTCCCGCACCAGCGTGTCGATCCAGGCCCGGTCCTCGGGCGGCAGCTTCGCCAACGCCAAGCCGATCTCGCCGGCGATCGCGCGCTTGGCTGCGATGATGTCGGAAAAGGTCAGGGTGCGGTAGGGGTCCGGATCGGCGAACGCCACCTTGGCGGCCGGTGCCGTAACGGGCGGTGGCAGGGGCGAGGTGCCGCCGTCCAGGGCCGCGCGCGGCAGGCCGATGCGCTCTGCCAGTTCGGCCACCCGGTCGGCGCGCTCCTCGGACTTGGTCTTCTGATGCTTGCGGTACTTGTGCAGCGGGATGGGACCGCCGACCGGGCCGTAGGGACCATACCGCCGGTCACCATGCTCGACGTAGAGTTCCTGGTCGAACAGCCCCCACCAGAGCACCACGTCCTCGCCGGCCAGGTCCGGATCGACCTCGTAGGCCACGCCATCCACGGTGATACGGGTGTCGATGCCGACCTTGCGCCGTTCCGGCTCCCGCGCGAAAGCGCAGAACCGGTCCCAGGCACACATCTCGCGATAGCCCTTCTCCGGCAGGTGCCGCACCCAGTCCTCGAGGCGGCTGTGCGGCTCGGACCGGTGATCCTGGGCGTTGTAGCGGACAAGAAAGCGGCGCAGCCACAGGTTAGCTTCCGCCTCGTCCTGCGGCTCGTGGAAATGGTAGAGCGTCTCATGGACGTCCTTGACGGTCCGGAACGGCCGCTCGACCTTGCCCTTGGACCGGGCGGTGGTGCGCCGGCCGTCGCTCCCCGCCGGCAGGTGAGACATGACCTTGACGCCCAGGCAGGCCATGACGTTCTGAAACACGCGTGAGCGGGTGACCGGACCGTTATCCATGTAGATCGCCTCAGGGATACCCTGGAACGGCATGTCCTCCTCGGGCTTGGCTGCCATGGCGTTGTAGAGGAAGCGCAGAGCCGATTCCGCGTCCTCTCCGTAGACACACCGGTATTCCTGGTAGACGACGCCGCTGCGGTCGTCAGCGATGCTGAACAGCATCAGGGTCGGCGCTCCGCGGCCGGGCTCGATCCAGAGCGGCTGCTTGACATGCTTCAGGTCCGACGGGCTCATGTCGAACTGCCACAACTCGTTCGACCGTCGTGCCTGGAAGCGGACCGCCGCCGGCGCGCGGGTCAGGCGCTCATGATCGTAACCCCAGGCCCTGAGATATCGGTCCGCCGTCGGCCGGGTGAGCGATCCAGACGGAAGCTTCACCAACCCGTCAGGCGTTTCCACGCCATGCTCCTCCATCAGTTCGATGGCTCGCGCGGTGGACAGATGCCGGCCCTTCTTGTTGGTGGTCCGTAGCTTCAGAGCGGCGATGATCTCGCAGTACCGCTCCATTTCGGCCAAATCGAGCTTGCGGGGCTTCCCCCGATCGGCCCGACGAACCCCTTTCGGCCGCCACTGCCGTTGCAGTGCGCGGTAAACCGTGGCTCGGGACACCCCATAAAGCTCGGCGGCGGATCGCAGGATTTCCAGGCGATCCGGATGACGGGGCGGCAAGGCGTCCAGCCGGCGGCGCAGGTTCACCAGTGCTTCTGACGGAACCTGCCGCCGGCCCTCAGACATCGCCGGCTGCCAACGCGCGGTAGACGGAAGCCCGCCCGATTCCGAGGCGTTCGGCAATAGCCGTGGCTCCAAGCCGTTCCTGTTCCTTCAGGCGACGGACCTCCGCCGGATCGATGGACCGCTTACGGCCCTTGTAGACGCCCTTCGCCTTGGCCTGGGCGATGCCTTCCATCTGCCGTTCGCGCCTGAGGTTTGTTTCGAATTCCGCGAACACACCCAGCATGTCGAGGAAGGCTTTGCCGGCCGCTGTGGCCGTGTCGATCGGCTGCTCCGTCGCCTTCAGCACCGCGCCCTTCAAGCGCAGTTCATGCACGATGTCCTGGAGATCCTTGATCGAGCGCGCCAGACGGTCGATGCGGGTGACCATCAGCGTGTCCCCCGGGTGCAGGAAGTTCAGCAGCAGCGACAACTCTGACCGGCCGGCACGCGTGGCGCCGCTCGCCTTCTCCGAACGCACCACGTCGCAGCCGGCCCGATGCAGCGCCTGCTCCTGGATCGCGACGTCCTGGTCAATGGTCGAGGCCCGAGCGTAGCCGTAAATCGCCATGTCCGTCTCACATGCATCTAGACCTGCTGACGATAGCGTCTCCGGATATCGAAATCCACCCTAATGAGACGTGATAAGTGTCTCAGCGGGACGGCCCAATGGGGTCTACCAAAACGAGCCGCACATCATTGCAATCAACGCAATCATCGCTTAACATCTTCCTCTCGATCATCTCAGGAGCGACCGATGGCCAGCATCACGATCCGAAACTTGGAGGATCCTTTGAAGGCGCGGCTGCGGGTCCGTGCCGCCCACCATGGCCGCTCCATGGAAGAGGAAGCCCGTCATATTCTGCGCGCGGCGCTCACGGAAGAGCGCCAGCCCGCGACCCACCTCGGAGAGGCTATCCGACAGCGGTTCGCGCGACTCGGTGGCGTTGACGTGCCGGACGTGGGCCGCGAGCCTCTGCGCAATCCGCCGAGCTTCGACTGATGATCGTCCTGGACACCAACGTGCTCTCGGAGTTGATGCGTCCCGCACCGTCCGAAGCGGTACTCCGTTGGATCGCCGGGCAACCCGCTGCCAGTCTGTTCACAACAACCGTCACGCAAGCGGAAATCCTGTTCGGCCTCGCCCTGCTGCCGGAAGGGCGTCGCCGGAACGATCTGTTGGCGGCAGCCGAGCAGATGTTTGCCGAGGACTTCGCCGGCCGGGTGCTGCCTTTCGACGCCATGGCAGCCACGGCGTTCGCGCCCATCGCGGCGGGACGGCGGCTGAAAGGCCGGCCGACCGGCGCTTTCGATGCGCAAATCGCCGCCATCGCATCATCCCGGGGCGCCGCATTGGCAACCAGAAACGTGGCGGATTTCCTGGACTGTGGGCTGCCCATCGTCAATCCGTGGGAACGCTGAAGCCATCGTCTCACGCAATGTGAGCAAGGCCGGATGATTGCGAGCATGTCGCACCGACTGTGAGCACAGTCGCAGTTAATCTGAGCATAAGCCCCGTCTCGTTCTCACCGATTTCGAGCAGGATTCGGCGATGAAAGCGAGCACGGCCGCCGATGATCTCAAGCAGCTACAGCTATCCGCGTTGAACTCCATCTCCGCATCGTCGGCGACGACAACACCGTGCTCAGCGACACCGCCGTCCTTCGCCTCGAGCGGGGGCCGACCACGCTGCCCCAGGTTTGCGGCGGTTTCCAAGGCCGCTCTTACACCCGCCCGATGCCGTCGTCCGCCCGGGCCGCCCCATCTTGCGACGGGCTCATCAGCTTCCCTCGATCGCGGTGCTTCCAGATACGATAACGGCGGAAAGAACGTTACCGGAGATCTCCGGAACGGTCCCATCGTGGCCGGCTTCCCGCCGCCGCAGCACTGCCGCCAGACCCTGTTTGGGAACGAGCGAGATCTTCACCGTCAGATCGATCCGGGTCTTGGGCTGAAGCCTCACCATGAACCGCTGCAGGATCATGGCCAGTATCACCTTCAGCTCCACCAGGGCCAGTCCCTGGCCGATGCAATGATGGGCGCCGGCCCCGAACGGTAGGTATTCGAAGGGCGAACAGGCGGCAGAGGTCCAGCGATCTGGATCGAACGCCAGCGGGTTCTCGAATATCTCCGGCATCCGGTGCGTGACATACGAGCTAAAGAAGATGCCGGTTCCTTTCTTCAGGTCATGATCACCGAGCGTGCAGTCACGGACGGCGTAGCGCAGGCCGAAGGGCGATGACGGAAACAGGCGCAGCGCTTCCTTCAGAACCCTGTCCAGATACGTCAGCTCCTTCAGATCGTTCATGCCGGGCGGCGCGCCGTGCAGCTTCTCATCGATCTCGGCGGCCACGCGGCGATAGACATCAGGATGGCAATCCAGAAGGAAGAAGGTCCAGAGCAGGGCCGACGCCGCCGCTTCCTGACACAGGATGGTGTAGGCGTGGGCAACCAGCTCCTCGTTGGTGAAACCGGAGCCGGTTTCATCCCTGGCCTTCATCATCTCCGCCAGCACATCGTCGTAACGGTCCAAGTCCGCCCGCTTCCGCTCGATGGCGTCCATGACGAACCGTTCTATCTTGTCCGTGGTGTCCAGAATGGCGCGGAACGGCAATCCGGGCACATTGAAGGGAAGGAGGAGGATCAGCGGCGACGAGAACTGCCGGATCAACTGCTTGATCAGAGCCACCAGCCGTTCGCCGTCGGTTTCGGCTTCCATGCCGAACATAGTCCTCATGCTGATCAGCGTGACCAGTTTCAGGAAATCCTCGTCCAACTGCCGGGATTCACCGGGCTGCCAGCCGGCGAGAAAACGGTCCGTCTCGTCGACGATGATCTGCCGGTATCGCTCCAGCTGATAAGTGCGGAAAGCCGGCTGAATCATCTTGCGGTGCCGCTGGTGGGCGTTGCCGTTCAACCGCATCAGGCTCAGGGTCAGACGTTCGAACGATGATCCGACCGGCAGGTGATGCTCCCGGAACGCGTCGATCACGAATGTTTCCGGATCGCTCAGCAGCAACCTGTTGTAGCGCGGACCGTAGATATTGATAAACTTTTGGTCGTTCTTCGCCCAACTACAGATCTCGCCATAGCGCCGCTGCATCCGGACGAAAAAGCCGATCTGGTCGGACAGCATCTGAAGCCCCTGCCAGCGATGACCGACACCGGGCGGTGCGAAGGGACCGGGCAGGATAGCGCGCTCGCTCGTGACCGACATGGCCCTGCTCCTCAGGAAATCCGCTTCATGGCCAGGGTCAGGCCGTCGGCCATGGGCAACAGACAGGATAAAACCCGCTGGTCGTCGCGTATCCGTTCATTCAGCCAGCGAATCTGGACGGTCCCGGCCTCGGTGACGGATGGGTCGATCACCTCACCGGAGCGCAGCACGTTGTCGATGGCGATGACTCCGCCCGGACGGACCAGTGTGACGCAGTGCTCATAGTAGGCGAGGTAATTCTCCTTATCCGCGTCAATGAAGGCGAAGTCGAAGCTGTCGGCGTGGCCCTGCCCGATCAGTCCCGCCAGGGTATCGATGGCGGGACCGATCCGCAGGTCGATCTGATCGCTCACGCCCGCTTCCTGCCAGTGGCGCCGGGCGATATCGGTCCATTCGCGGCTGATGTCGCAGGCCACGATCCGGCCCTCGTCCGGCAGTCCGCCCGCCATCCACAGCGTGCTGTAGCCAGTGAACACCCCCACCTCCAGAACCTTGCGGGCCCTGAGCGCCTGGACCAGAAAGCCCAGGAACTGCCCCTGCTCGGCGGGAATCTGCATTTCCGCCAGCGGCAACTTTCCGGTTTCTTCGCGCAAACGCTTCAACACATCCGTTTCTTTTACTGATACATCGAAGACATACTGGTAAAGGTCATCGTTAATTTGAAGTCTGTTCAGCATGAGGTCATTCCTTGCAATACACGGAATTCGTTTATGTTTCTGGTCTCATACCGGCAAGGCAATGACTTGCCTTGCCGTATCGCATTCAGACACCAAGCGGTTTTCCCTGTGCCGATGCGGGCGCACCGTCGCCAGGGGAGCCGGCAGACGATTGAAATAGCGGTTCAATCGTCTGCCGGTCTCGTCAGCCCGCCGGGGCATCCGGGTCAGGGCTTTCGGGAAACAGGGCGAGCCGGCTTCGCTTGAAGCGGTCCAGCACCTCCACTGCCGGCACTTCGGCTTTTGCGGTTGTCCGCAGGCTTGCCTTTTCGTCGCCTGTGAACTGCTGGCAGACGAACCTGTGCGCGTCGTAGGTGCTGGCGAACGCGTCCCGAAACTGCCGGTAGGCTGGCTGGTGGGCCAGCGTGAGGGTGGCGAACCGCGGTTTCAGGGCGGTCAGGCGGTGGACCAGAAAGGCATGATCGGAAGACAGCAGCCCGCTCATGCCCTTCGGAGCGGCGGGCGGCATCATGGATGGACGCACCGTATCGTTGTAGGCACCGACGGAAAAAGCGCCGGTGAACCGAAGAGCAATGGCGGAGCCGGTCAGCAGTTCTGTCAAATGCCGGAGCGCCGCGTCTAAAGCACCCTCCCCGTCCACATCACTGGTACCTGACGCGGTGAGAACGGACTCGAAATGGTGGAGCGCCACGATCAGTCCCTGGATGAGAACGACGAACACGTGATGACCGAAGATCCAACGGTCCATGGGCCGGGGCGCAACCGCATCCGCCGCCGACGCCAGGGACGGGCCGGCCGCCGGGTGGGCCACAGCGCCCTTCCCCACCGCTGCCGACAGGACGCTTTCAATGGCGGCGAACATCTGCACCGCTTGTTCCGGCTCAAGGGAGGTCGTTTCCCGTTCCAGCACCTCCGCAAGCCGAAGAAGAATCTGTAACGCGCCGCCGACGAAAAGCGCGGTGGCGTCGCCGGACACCCGCACCACCCGGCAATACACGTCGTGGGCGGTACCGTCGGCACTCTCCCCGAACACCGGATCATACGCCGTGGCGGGCAGTGACGGCGGGGGCAGAACCCCGAGCGCGTCACGTAAGCGGAACCGCTTTTCCGGTGCCGACCGGGCGTCGAGCACCGCCGTCACCGCCGAACGGCCGAGGGACGAAAGTTCGGCGAAAGCCCCCCATCCCAAGGGAAGATTCTCGGGCTTTGGAAGATGGACGTGGGGCACCGAAATCGAATTGGCAGACATCGGAGGCATCGTGCCCTTCTCCTGCTAAGCGATGGCGCCCGGCCGGCCGGTCGCCGCGGACACCGCCGGAGGGCTGGGGAGAAAATCGGACTCCACAAGGAATTCGAAGCATTTGTGGACCAGCGCTTCGCTGATCTCTGGACAGGCGATCCCGGAACCGGCAAGCCCTGCGTCCGTGTTGCGGCATTCCAGACGACTGTCCACATCCTTCATGATGTCTGGGTGAAACATGGATTTTTCGGCTGTGGCCGGGTTTTCCCGTTGGAAATGGGGGACGAAGGGGTAAAGCGGGTTGTCGGGGCCAACGGTCAGGACGCGCTTGCGGGCGACCTCACGCGAAACAGTTTCGACGCGATAGCCGAACGACCGCACCCAGTCGTATGTCTGCATCGTGGGGATCGGGTTGTGATGCCACAGGTGGAAGGTCTTGCCGATGGAACCGCGTTGCAGAGAAAGATGGGCGATCGCGTCCGCGGCGTAGTCCACCGGAATGATGTCGAAGAGGTTTTCGTCCTCGGGCAAGATGCCCAGCTCCAGATAGCCCTTGAGACCGACCACGAGATAATTGTTGGTCTGGGTGGCGCCGGTGCGGGTGTGGCCCATGATCAGGCCCGGCCGATAGACGGTGACGGGCACCCCCCGTTCGCCCGCCGCCGAAACCAACATTTCCGCCACCCATTTGCTGCGCGGATAGCCGTCGGGCACACGTACTGGGACGCGGTACGCCAGATCGTCTTCCCTGTAAGGCCGGGGAACGCGGGTCCCCAGCAGGGTGTCGATGGTGGACACATAGTGGACCGCCTTCAGCCGCCCTGTGCAGGCAAGCCGCAGGATGTCGCCCGTTGCCAGCACGTTGGGGGCTTTCAGGACCGAATAGGGATAAACGAAATTGACCAGGGCGCCGCTGTGGTAGATCACGTCGATCCGCTCGGCCAGCGCTTGGAAATCTCTCGGCGGCAGTCCGAGTTCCGGCTTGCCCAAATCGCCCGGCACGGCGTTCAGGCGGTCGCGCAGCCCGTCGTTCCAGCAGCGGAAGAAACGGAGCGTGGATTCGACGCGCTCCTGCGCCTGATTGGGGCCGGTGGCGCGTACCAGACAATGGAGCGTGGCATTGGTTCTCCGTGCCAAAGCATCGATCAGGACCGCCCCGAGATAGCCGGTGGCGCCTGTGATGAAAATGTGCTCGGGATCCGTCCAACAGTGGTCCCCGGGGGGTGCGCCGGGCATCAGGTCCAGGGCTGGACGCACCTCCGCCTGAAGCCGCTCGACCGTCCACGGGGTGGCACCGGTAGCGGCACCGCCGGAACGGAGTCCCTCGACGAGGGCGGCGATGCTCTCGACAGTAGGTTCCTGGAAAATCTCTTGAACGGGTAGGTCGAGATCGTAGTCATTGGACAGACGCGACGCCAGTCGCGCCGCGGTGATCGAATCACCACCATGATCGAAGAAATTGTCCAGAACGCCGATTCCGTCCACAGACAGAATGGCCTGCACGGCGGCGGCGATTTCCCGTTCCATGGGGGTGCGCGGCGGGATGGCGGTTTCCGAACGGGTGCCGGCTTCCGGCTTCCGTTCGGCCAGCGCCTTGCGGTCGATCTTGCCGTTGGGCGTGTGGGGCAGCCGGTCCAGGACGGCGATCTCGGCGGGCACCATGTAGTCGGGAAGCCGCAGCCGGAGGAAATCCGCGAGATCCCCGGAATCGGGTCCGGCCGGGGCCACGAAAGCGACCAGCCGCGATGAGCCTTGGCCGTCCGAACGCGCTATCACCGCCGCTGACCGCACCTGGGGATGCGCAGCCAAATGATGCTCGATCTCGCCCAACTCGACGCGGTATCCGCGCACCTTTATCTGCCCGTCCTCGCGGCCGACGAACTCAATGGCTCCGTCCGGGCGCACCCTGCCCAGGTCACCCGTCCGATACAGACGGGCGCCGGGTTCGGCGACGAAGGGATCGGGGACGAAACGTTCCGCCGTCAGGGCGGGATAGCCGGCATACCCACGGGCCAGCCCCGGCCCGCCGATGCAGATCTCCCCTATCACGCCCGCGGGAACCGGACGCAGACTGCCGTCGAGAACCAAAACCCGCGCGAAGGGCAACGGACGCCCGATCGGCACAATCGACGACGTCGGCTCCACCTCTCCTTCCCAGACCGTGGCGTCGATGGTCGCTTCCGTAGGTCCGTAAAGGTTGGCCACCCGCGCCCCGGTCCTGGTTTCGATGAGCTTCTGCAACGCGCTGGTCAGTTGCTCGCCGCCGCTCAAGACCAGACGGAGAGCCGATGCCCGACCAATGCCGGCAGTCTCCACCAGCGCGCCGTGCATGCTGGGGGTGGCGCCGTACACGGTGACCCGATGATCGATGATGTCCTGCACGAACAGCGTTGCATCGAACCGTTCCCGGGACGGCGGCAGCACAATGGCGGCCCCCGACATCAGTGGCCAGAACGTGGCCCAGACCGACGGATCGAAGCTGAACGAATAATGCTGCAGCACGCGGTCCCGCTGGCCGAGCGGCCAGATGTCCTGTCGCCAGATCAGATTGCTGACAACGCCCCGGTGCGTCAGCATCACCCCCTTGGGCTGCCCCGTGGAACCGGAGGTGTGGATGATGTAGGCGAGGTTGGCGGGGGCGACCGGGCATGCGGGATTGCTGTGTGGCTCATCCCGGACAAGCTCGGGATTGCCGATCTCCACGGCCCTGGCCGCAGCGATGTCCGGCAGCCGCCCGGACAGGCCGGGGCAGGCCAGGATCAGCCGCAAGTCTGTGCGCGCGACCAGCAGGCGCACCCGTTCGTCCGGCTGGCCGGGATCGATGGGTATATAGGCGCCGCCCGCCTTCAGGACAGCCAGCATCGCAATGACGAATTCCGGCGAGGGGTGCGCGAACAGGCCCACCCGCACCTCCGGCCCTATGCCGTGGCGGATCAGGAAATGCGCCATGCGGTTCGCCTGCCGGTTCAGCTCTTGATAGCTCAGCGCCTGCTGCCCGTAGACGAGGGCGTCGGCATCCGGCGTGCGCGCAGCCTGCTCTTCCACAAGGTGGTGGATGCAACGCGAATCCTGCCGGCCCATTTCCGCCGGCAGAGCCGGATGAACCGGCTCTCCATCGGCCGAGGTCGGGCGGACGGCAGCCTCGGGTTGAGCGGCCATCCGGTCCAGCAGGACAAGGATATGGTCCAGCAGCCGGTCTATCGTTCCGGAGTCGTAAATGGAACGGTTGGCTCGGAGGGTCAGCGTTGCCGCAGCTTCTTCCTCGACGACATGGAATTCCAGTTCGAAGAGTGAACGGCCCGTGTCCACCGGGAACCGGGTCCAGGTGATCCCCCCCGTTTCGGCGGGAGATTCCCGGCATTCGTGGCGGAACGATGCCTGGAACAGCGGTGTCCGGCTCAGGTCGCGTTGGGGTTGCAGATCTTTGACCACATGGCCGAAGGGAACGGCGGCATGTGCCAGCGCATTCCGCAGCACCGACGCCGTGTCCCGCAATACCATGGCAAAGCTGTGGTCCGGGTCGATGACGGTCCGGAGCGCCACCATGGTCGAACAGGGGCCGGCGGTGCTTCGCCATTCTGGGAGCCTGACCTCCATGCCCACCGCCAGATCGTTCCGGCCGGAGGCCCAAGCCAGACCGATCCGGTAAGCGGTCAGGTAGGGGAGGGACGGATCGCCGCCGTCCTGCCCCAGGGACCGGAGCCGCGCCAGTGACCCGCCGTCCAGATGCCGGACACGCGAGAAGGCGTCGTGGGTCAAAACCGGGGGCCGTTGATGAGCGGACGGAAGGGAAAGAACCGGACTCCCGGCAAGCGCCCCGCGCCAGAACCGCAGTGAGTCCTCCGCCGCCGCAGAGTCCAGATGGGCGCGCTGCCGCTCCACGAAGTTCGAGAAGGCAGGAGGCGCGGCCTCGCCCTCCGGCGCCGGTCCGCTGCCGGCCCCGTACCGCGCCCTCAGGTCGCGGATCAGGATGTCCGGGGTATCGTCGGCGGCGATGATCCTGTGCATCGCGACCAGCAGGACGTGAGCGGCTTGGGCCGTTTTCACCAGGGTGGCCCGCCAACCCGGCGCCGCGGCGATGTCGAACGTCCGGCCCGCCAGATCGTGGACCAGACGCACCACCTCCTGCCGGCATCGATCGTCCGGCACGCCGCTCAGATCCACGATCTCCAATGCCGGAATGGGGCATCCCGGAATGCGCAGCGGCTTGCCGGCCATGTCGACGATGCGCGTGGTCAACAGGTCGTTCCGTCCCGCCACGGCGTCCAAACTCTGCTTGAGCCGCACCGGATCAAGCGCGCCGGCCAAGGAGTAGGCCGCCAGTACCGGCGGCAGATTGGCCGGATTGAGGGTGTGCAGTAGCCACACACGGTGCTGCTCGACCGAAAGGTTGGTGCCGCTTCCGGCGACTTGCAGCCATTTCGACAGGAGATCGCGCAACGCGGAGGGCGATGACGGCGCGGCGTCCTGAATGCTCATGGATCCGTCCTCTGTTCTTTGTCGTTCAAGTGATCAGCATCTGCATTTCCCGCTGGATCACAGGGTCGTTGAGCAGACAGGCGATGTCGGCGTCAGAAAGCTTCTGAATGGCCTCGTCCATCCGGTCTTTTTCCGACGTCGCGATCCGGCGGCGGCGCTCGGCTTCCTCAAGCACCACTGCGGCAAGCTGTTCCACCGTCGGCGCCTCGAAGACGGCGCGCATGGGGAGCTGGACACCGAATTCGATCTCCACCTTCGACACCAGCTGTAAGCACAGTTGTGAATCGCCCCCTGCGGCGAAAAAATCGTCGTGGACACCCACCTGCTCCACCTTCAGCAGGTCGGCGAAGGCACCGGCCAGCCAACTCTCGGCGGGGGTACGGGGGGGGGTGTGCGTCGGCGCCGTCCGCCGCGTTCCGGGAACCGGCAGGGCGCGGTAATCGATCTTGCCGTTGGCCAGCCGCGGAATCTCCGGCAGGACCGCGAACCGGGTGGGCACCATGAACCGAGGTAGCGACCGCTCCAGGACAGCCCCCAGAGCACCGACCGCCTGTTCCGCGGTCACGCCGGCGGTAGCGGCGGCGTCCAGGACCACGAACACCGCCAGTTCCGGGCGCCCCCTGTCGCCAGAATGGGCCGCGGCCACGGCCTCCCGGACCGCGGGCTGCCGTTGCAGCACCGCTTCGATCTCTCCCAATTCGACGCGGAAGCCGTTGACCTTCACCTGCCGGTCCAGACGGCCGAGGAACATCAAGCTGCCGTCGGGCCGCTGCCGCACGCGGTCGCCGGTCCGATACAGCCGGCTGCCTGGTGGGCCGAATGGATCGGGTAGGAATCGCTCCGCCGTCAGGCCGGCTTGCCCGGCATACCCCCGTGCCAGACCGTCGCCGCCAAAGAATAGCTCGCCGGCTGCCCCGAACGGCGCCGGCTGCCCCCAGCAGTCGAGCACCCAAGCGGTGGTGTTGGCGAACGGGACGCCGATGGACACCTCATCGCCAGACGCGGCATCGATCCATTGGCTGCTGGACCAGATCGTGGTTTCCGTCGGCCCGAAGCAATTCAGGAGCCGCACACCCGTGGCGAGAAGCTGGCGGACGAGATCGGGCGGCAAAGCCTCCCCGCCGCTGACGGCGGTCAGGCCGGAACCGTTGGTCCAGCCCGCGTCCAACAGCAGACGCCAGCCGGACGGAGTTGCCTGCACGATGGTCGTGCCGTCCATCTCCGAGCGCCAGAGGTTGCCATCGACCACCCGGTCGAGGGGCAGGATCTTGACCGCAGCGCCGACGGTCAACGGCAGGAACAGCTCGGCATAGGCGATGTCGAAAAGCGGCGTCGTCACCGCACCCCAGAGATCGGACGGCCCGATTCCGATCCGCTTCCCCATGGTCAGGAGCAGATTCCCCAGGGCACGCCGAGTGACCATCACTCCTTTCGGCGTCCCGGTGGATCCCGATGTGTGGATGATATAGGCGAGCTGGTCGGGGGATGACCTGTGCGGCAGGTCATCGTCGGGATGCGCCGTGATGGCCTGCCGCTCCTCGTCCAGGCGGACGATCACCGGACGCGCGCCGGGCAACGGCGGCGGCGGACCGTCATCGGCCATGATCAGAACCGGGACGCCGCAGGCGGCCAGTATAGCGCGGTTGCGCGGCACCGGGCCAGCGGGGTCCAGCGGAATGAAGGTGCCGCCGGCCTTCAGCACAGCCAGAAGTGCTGCGAGCAGGTCCACCGACCGCTCGATGTATACAGCGACCGGGGTTTCGGCGCCGACACCGTGCGCGCGCAGATGGCGGGCCAGCTGATTGGCCCGGCGGTTCAGCGCCCCATAGGTGATCGTCGCCGGGCCGGCGACGGCGACGGCATCCGGGGTCAGGGCGGCCTGCCGTTCAAACAGATCCGGCATCACCGCCGGATCGGGCCAGACGTGGTGAGTGGCGTTCCACCCGCCAAGCGCCGCCGCCAGTTCTCCACCTCCTGCCAGCGGAAGCGTGTCGTGGTCGGCGCCGGAATCGTCCGCCATGGCCGCAAGGACGGTCAGGAAAGCGTCGGCGATCGAGGCCAGCGGAATGTCCAGGGCGCTTTCGTCGCCCTGGATCACCAGCCTGTAGCCACCCCCGTCGACAACGGCTTCGACCCGCACCAGCAGGGCGAAATTGGTCATCTCGGCGAACACCGCGTCGGTCAGGGCAAGTCCGCCGTCGAGCCGTTCCGCAGCCGCGGTGAAGTCGGTGAAGCTAAAGACGGTATCGAAGGGAGCGCGCCCGCTCTGCTCTTTGACAATCTCGGCCAGCGGGTAGCGCCGGAACGGGGAAAGCCGCGTCTCGGCCTCGACGGTCTGAATGATGAGATCCCGCCAGCTTTCCGGCCGCAGCCGCAGCCGGAACGGGACGACGTTCAGAAACAGGCCGAGAGCTGCTTCGGCGCCGGGTTGCTCCGGCCGCCCGTTGGTCAGCAGCCCCGTCACAACCTCGCGGTTTTCGCACAGAACGGTTAGAACGCGGAGGTGTGCGGCGAAGAACAGGCTCTTGAGCGGGACGCCGAGCTTCGCGGCCAGACGGCCCAGCGACGTCCCGATGGCTGCCGGCACATCCACCGTCCGTTCGGTGGCGCCGCCCGCCCATTCCCCCTGCCGGCGGTGGCCGCGGGAAACCGACGACGCCGGGTTGTCGCGCAAGTAATCGTTCCAGAATTCCCGCTGGGCCGCCGACCGTACGGCCGCCTGCTCCAATTCCACAGAGCGCCGGAAAATTGCACCGGCGCCGGGCAGCGGCGGCGGGACTATCCCATTCAGCCGGCACGCGTACTCGTTCAACACCTCGACCAATAGAACGCCGACGCTCCAGCCGTCGAGAATGGCGTGGTGGAAGCGCAGGCTGAACTGGAAAGTCTCATCGTCCCAGAGATGGGCATGCACGGTGAAAAGCGGCGGCGCCTTGATGTCGAAGCCGCGTCGCCGCTGACCGGCAATCCAATCGGACACCCGTTGCTTCCGGTTCTCCGGCGGCACCGACCGCCAATCGCCCACGGCCACTGCAACCGGGCAGGAGGCATAGACGATCTGCACGGGTTCGCTGAACCCACCCAAGTCGAAGCCGGTTCGCAGAACGGCGTGGCGCTGAACGGCGGCCTGAACCGCTTTGGTCAGGGCGGTCTCGTCCAACCGGGCTTTCACCGTAAAGCTGAAGACGTTCAGATAAATGGATACCGCATCCTCGTCGTAAAGACTGTGGAACAGCATCCCTGCCTGCAGACGGGTCAACGGATAGGCGTCGATGATGTCGGCGCCGTTGGCGCAGCCGGAATCCATGGTTCACCTCTCACCCGCACGGGACTGCAAGGTGCGCAGCCGGGCGCGGTCTTCCACCGACAGCAGGGCAAAAGGAACCGTCTCTTCCCCCCCCTCTGGCATCCCCTCCAATGCCGGAGCCTCCGGGAGGTTCTGGGCCAGGGCGAAGACTGTCGGGTTGCTCAGCAAATATTGAAGCGTGATGTCCAGCCCAATGGCACGGGACTCGTAAATAACCCTCAGCGCCCTCATGGAGTCTCCTCCAAGTGCGAAGAAGTTATCATAGATACCAACCCTATCGATCGATAGAACATTGCGCCATATCTCGGCAATCTTCCGTTCTTCTTCGGTGCGTGGTGCCGTGAATTCTTCTCCAAGGGAAGGCCGCGTATCCTCGACGGCCGGCAGCGCCTTGCGGTCCAGCTTACCGGTGGCGGTCCGCGGCATCCGTTCGACGGGGATGAAGAGTGACGGGATCATGTAATGGGGCAGTACCCGGCCCAAGCTGTGCCGCAGCACTTCCGGCGGCGGCAGGCCGCACCCCGCCGCCGTTTGGACATGGGCGACGAGGCGGTCGGCTTGGCCGGGCCGGTGGTTCACCGTGACGGCAGCGACAGCGATTTCGGTGTGCCGGAGCAGCGCGGCTTCGACCTCGCCCGCTTCGATCCGGAAGCCTCGCAGCTTGATCTGGTGATCCGTGCGGCCGCACAGCACGACATCGCCGCTGGCGAGCATCCGGGCGCGGTCCCCGGTGCGGTAGAGGCGAGCGCCGGGCCGGCCGCAGAACGGGTCGGGCATGAAGCGGAGGGCGGTTTCCGCCGGGGCGTTCAGGTATCCCCGCGCCAGCCCGATGCCGCCGATGCACAGTTCCCCTTCCACGCCGATGGGCACCGGGTTCCCATGGTCGTCAAGGATGTGGAGGTCAGTGCCGGCCAGCGGTTCCCCAAGCGAGAGCGACATGCCCGCCGACACCACCTGGGCCGCCGACCAGACCGTCGTCTCGGTTGGGCCGTACATATGCCACACCCGGTCGTGAGTGGCGGTGATCGCGGCAACGAGCTGCGGATCGGCCGGTTCTGCCCCGAACAAAGCCTTGATCTGCCGGTTGCCGAAACCGCCCGCTTCGAGCAGCATCCGCCACTGGGTCGCGGTGGCCTGAACCACGGTGGCTCCGGCATCCAGGATCGCCGTCCTCATGCTGTGTCCGTCCGCCAAGGCGGACTCCGGCAGGAGGGCCAGGGTCGCCCCGGCGGCCAGCGGCGGAAAGATCTCCGCGACCGAAGCGTCGAAGGCGAAGCTCGCCTGCGATGTCTGGACATCGCCGGCCCCGATGCCGATCAGATGCCGCATCGACATGACCAAATTGGCCAGCGCCCCATGGGTGATTTGCACGCCCTTCGGCACGCCGGTGGAGCCGGAGGTGTGGATGACGTATGCCAGATGGCCGGAATCGACCGTCGCCGGCCGTTGCGCCTCACCGTCCTCTTCCCCGTCCTGTCCTCCGTCGATCAGGATGGCGGCCGGGCCAGTTTCCGCCAGAACGTCGGCCAGTTCCCCGGTGGTGATCACCGCCGCCGCATCGGACGACCGCAGGATGGCATTGAGGCGCTGGGGCGGGTGAAGCGGATCGAGCGGCACATAGGCGCCGCCCGCCTTCAGAACCGCTAGAATGGCGATAACCGCATCGACGGACCGCGGCAGCAGAACCCCGGCCCGGACCTCGGGACCGACCCCCAGCCGTCGCAGGCGCCGGCTCAGCCGCCCGGCGTCCTTGTCCAATTGGCGGTAGGTGAGCATCCGGCCGCCACAGCGCACGGCAACGGCGTCCGGCTGTCGCTCGGCCTGCCGCTGGATCATGGCGTGGACGGGCTCGAACGGTGTCGGGAGTGCGGCTTCGGCACACCGGAAGCGCCCGATCAGCCGCCGGTCGTCCGCCGCCAGCGGCAGGCCGGCGGCGAGGCTCCGTTCGGGGTCGTCCATCATGTGGTCGAGCAGTGCCAGGAACCGGTCGATGAACCGCTCGACGGTTTCGGGGGCGAAAAGATCCGTGCTGTAGACGACGCGCCCGATGAACTCCGGCTCGTCCCAGAAATGAATCTCCAGATCGGCGCGAGCCGCCCTCAGTCCGCGCTCCACCACCTCCACGGGCATCCCGGCGAAATCCTGCCGGCTGCGTGGCGGCTGAAGCACGAACAGGACGGGCAGAAGCACGCTATGAGCAAGGTGGCGGTCGGCCTTCACCTCGGCGACCACCTGTTCGAAGGGGACGTGCTGATGGCGGAACGCCTCCAGGCAGGTGGCACGGGTCCGCTCCAGAACGTCGCGGAACGTTGCGCCGCCGTCCACGTGGGTGCGCAAGGCCAGCATGTTGACGAAATTGCCGATGGCCTCAAACACCTCTGGCCCTTCCCGGTTGGCGACGGCCGTGCCGACGATTATGTCCGGCTGATCGCACAGGCGGGCCAATTCGATGTTCAACGCGGCCAGGAGGACCATGAACGGGGTCTTGCGCTCGATGGCGGCGAAACGACGCAACCGCTCCGACCGGGCCTGACCGAGACGCAGTTCGCGCCAATCCCCGTTCCAGGACAAGACGGGCGGACGCGGGAAATCGGGGGGCAGGTTGAGCGGCGACAGACCGGTCAGCGCCTCGCGCCAGTAACGCAGCCCGTCCTCGAGCCGTGCATCCTTGTGTCGGGCAACATGCACGGCCTCGCTCCCGCCGTCCGTGGCCGGAGACGGCACGGCCTCCGCCCAAGCGTCCGCGGCAGCCAGGCCGTTGTAGAGGACGGACAACTCGCCCATGGCGATGTCGAGCGACAGCCCGTCGGCGATCAGGTGGTGGGTCACCAGCCCGAGGATCAGGTCCGATGGTCCGGGATAGACGAACAGCCGCAGCAGGGGACCGGTCCCCAGGTCGAAGGGCCGGTGGATCGCGTCATCGAAATGGGCAAAAGCCTGAGCGTCGCGGCTGTCGGCGTCGTTTGGCCATTCGACGACTTGGGCATCGGGGGCGAGCCGCTCATGCACCTCCCGGCGAGGTTCGCCGTCGATGACCCGGAAAGTCGAGCGCAGGATCGGATGGCGGCGCACCAAGGCTCCCAGCGCCGCACGCAGCCGCCCGACATCAAGCGTCCCCCAGATGCGGGCGCAAAAGACGCTGTTCAGTGCCGGGGTCCCTGGCATGAGGCTTTCCAGATACCAGACCCGCTGCTGCGGTGCGGTGAGCGGAAGAGGCTCCTGGAACACCGCCGCGTTCGCCGGGGGCGGTGCATCCGGCTCGACCCGCCGTTCCAGCAGCCGGTCGATGTCCGCCGAAAGCTGACGCAATGTGGACTTGTGGAACAATACCGTCTGGCGCAGTTCGACGCCGAACGCCTTGTGGATCGCGGCGGACAGCCGCATCCCGAGCAGCGAGTGGCCTCCCAGGGCGAAGAAGTCGTCGTCCCGCCCGATCGCGCCGGCCCCCAGCAGGTCTGCCCAGATCCGCGCGACCGCATATTCGGTCGGCGTGGCGGGGGCGGCGTCGCTGGTCCCCGCCAGCAGCGGGTCGGGGACGGGAAGCGCCTTGCGGTCGATCTTGCCATTGGACAGGCGCGGCATCGCATCGAGGAAGACCAGATCCCGCGGCACCATGATGCGGGGCAGTGCTGCGGCGAGATGCTCTTTCAGGACCTCGATCCGGTGCCGGGCGTCCGCGTCGGAGGATGGCCGAAAGGCGGACCGGAGAATGACGTAGGCCGTCAGCACCGTGTCGCCGGATACGGACGCCCGCGGCACCACCAGAGCGTCTTCGACCACTGGGTGCCGGCGCAGGACAGCCTCCACCTCTCCCGGCTCGATGCGGTGCCCGCGGATCTTCACCTGGCGGTCCAGCCGGCCCAGATAGTCGAGGTTCCCGTCCGGCCTGAAACGCACCCTGTCGCCGGTGCGGTAAAGCCGCCCCCCGGCCGGGCCGAACGGGTCCGGGATGAACCGTTCGGCGGTCAGATCGGGCCGGCCCAGATAGCCGCGCGCCAGCCCCGCCCCGCCGATATAAAGCTCGCCCGACAAGCCGGCGGGCCGGGGCCGCATCCACGCGTCCAGCACATAGACCTGGGTGTCGGCGATCGGCCCGCCGATGGCGATGTCGTCGGCCCGATCGATCAGCTGTCCGGTCGAATACACCGCCGTTTCCGTCGGGCCGTAATAGTTCAACACTCTGGCGCCGGTTTCCAGCATGCGTTGGGCCAGCTGCTCGTTCAGCGCCTCGCCTCCGGTGATAACGGTCAGATGCCGCCCCTCCCGCCATCCGGCCTCGGTGAGCATTTGCCACGTCGCTGGGGTCGCCTGCATGACGGTCGCGCGGGTCAGCGCGTCCCGCAGCGCCTCACCGTGGTTGGTTTCGCAGGCGGGCAGGATGTCGACACTGCCGCCGACGATCAGGGGCAGGAACAGCTCCACCTGCGCCATGTCGAACGAAAACGTCGTGACGGCCGCCAGACGGTCCTCTGCCGTAATGCCGGTCTTCCCGACCATCGATTGCAGCATGTTGGTCAGGCCGCGCTGGGTGACCATCACCCCTTTGGGCTGTCCGGTGGAGCCGGAGGTGAACAGCACATAAGCGATGTGATCCGGCACACGATGATCCGGACGGACGCACAGTTCCGGATCGCTATCGGGCCGGTTCTCCACCCCCGGCGGGCCGCGGTCGATCACCACCAGTTCCGGGGCGGTGCCCCTGAAAGTCGGCGCCAGACGGTCCTGGGTGATGAGGATTCCGGCTCCGCACTCCGCCAGGATGCGGGCGTTCCTTTCCGGCGGATGGGTCGGGTCGAGGGGGACATAGGCAGCACCGGCCTTGTTGACCGCGAGAAGCGCCACCGCTATGGCGCACGACCGTTCCAGCGCCACCCCCACGAAGCGGTCCGGGAACGCCCCACGTGCGCGCAAGTGATCGGCAAGCCGGTTTGCCCGCGCGTCAAGCTGCGCATAAGTGAGTGCTTCGCCACCGCTGCGCACCGCGATGGCGTCGGGCGTGCGCCGGACGGCAGCTTCGAACAGATCCCGGACCCAGCAGACCCCATCCCCGCCGCGTAGAACACCGCCGTTCCGTCCCGCCGCCTGGCCCAGCCCGTCTTCGGGGACCGGGAATTCAGACACCCGCCGCTCGGGGTCACGGGCGATTTCCTCGGCCAACAACCGGTAATGGGCCGCCATGGCGGACACGGTCTCGTCGCCGACCGCGCTGCGGTCGTATTCGATGAGGCAGGCCAGCCCATCCTCGCGTTCCGTGACCGAGAGCATCAGATCGAACTGGCTGTCGGGCTTGGTCAGGGGGATCGGTTCGGCAGACAAGGCATCGAACCCGCGGCTGAAGGGGACGCTGGCGCTCAGCAGATTGAAGACGATGGCGAAGAACGGATTGCCCGATTCCGGCCGCGCCCCGCGGTGCTGCTCGACCATCAGGGCGAAGGGATAGTCCTTGTGGTCGAGTGCCCCCAGAACCACGTCCCACGTGCGTTCGAGCACGGCCGGGAACGGCGCGTCGCCGCGGATCCGGGCGGCCAAGGGCAGCAGATTGACCAGGGGACCGACGGTGCGCCCCCAGTCCGGGGACGGACGGGCCGCGACCGCGGAGCCGACGACGAAATCATCTTCCGCCAGAAACCGCTGGGCCACCACGTTGAAAGCGGCCAGGAGAACCGTGAATAGGGACACCCGACGGGAGTCCGCCAGTGCCTTCAGCACCGTGAGCACGGCAGCGGGAATGGAGAATTCCAGAGAACTCCCGCCGGCCTGCGTCATCCGGCGGGAGCCGGCTTCCAGCCTGGCCAGCGGCGGCAGGTCGCGCAACACCCCCGTCCAATAGGCGCGGAGCCGTTCGCCATCGGGACCGGCAAGCATAGCCCTCTGCTGGACGACGTAATCGGCAAAGCTCCGGTCCGGAGCCGGGATCACCGCACCGGGGGCGGCGATCGCCGTGGCCAGTTCCTCGAACAGCAGCGAAAGCGACCAATAATCGCAAATGATGTGATGGACGCTGACCAGCAGCACCATCCGGTCCCCGTCGCCGGCGAATAGATCGAAGCGAATCAGGGGGCCGTGGGTCAGATCGAAGGGCCGCCATGCCTCCCGGTTCAGGGCAACCGCCAGGGCGTTCCCGCTACCCGTCCCGTCGTGACGGCGGAACGCGAACACCGGTTCGTCCCGGACGATCCGGCGCTGACCGCCGTCGTCCATCGCCGGGAACACAGCCCGCAGCAGAGGATGACGCTCCAGAAGATCGCGGCAGGCTTTCTCGACGTCGGCGGTCTCCGTCCTGGCGGGCAGGCGCCAAGCCAAGGCCAGGATCGATTCGGAGCTCTCGGGATGCCCTGCATGAAGGTACCACAGCCCTTTCTGGACAAAGGAAAGCCCGTCGTCCCGGCTTCCGGCGCCGGGGACCGCCTCCGCCGACCGGCCACGCTCACCGTTCGGTGCGTCGGCGGCGATCCGGTCCACCAGATCCGTCAGGCTGCTTTCGAGCAGTTGCTGTAGACTGCCTCTAACGCCGAATCGGGCTTCGAGACCGCCGAGAAGGACGGCTCCCGAGAGGGAATCGATGCCGAGAAAGGCAAGCGGCACCGAACCGTCGATGGTCCCGTCCCGTCCCATGGCTCGCGCGATCTGCTCCTCCAGATAGATCCGCACCAGATGCCGCCGTTCATGGCCGTCCGCGGGGATGTCCGCGCCTTGCGCTGCGGCGCCCCCTGCTTCCAAAGCGGACGAAACGACGGCCAGTGCACGGCGCGTAAGGGTACCGTCCAGAAAGGCGTCGCGGCACGCACGGCGCCGCACCTTGCCGCTCGATGTTCTGGGCAGGGCGCCGTGGGGAATGAGAACCACCCAATCGGCCTGTAGCCCTTGAGCCGACAGCACGGACTGGCGTATCGCGTCGGCAATGGCCCGAAGGTCGCCATGCCGGTGCCGGCGTAGCACTTCCTGCACGATAACGATCCGTTCGCAGCGCGCGGCCTCGTCCGGCACCGAAAATGCCGCACAGCCAGAGGCACGGAGCGCAGGGTGGCAAGTTTCGGCGATCCGCTCCAGATTCTGAGGCGCGTGATTCGCCCCCGCGACGATGATCAGATCCTTGGACCGCCCGGTGATGAACAGATCGCCGTCGAACACGAACCCCAGGTCGCCAGTTCGCAGAAACCCCCCCTCCCCTGCTTCCTGAAGCACCCCTTGAAAGACGTCGCCGGTTTCCATCTCCCGCTGCCAGTATCCGTTGGAGACGCTGGCACCGCGAACCCAGATTTCACCGACCTCATCCGCCTCGCAGCGCCTGCGTTCCACGGGATCGACGATCGCGATGTCGATGCCCGGTGGCGGGTGCCCATGCCCGACCAAGGTCTGCCCATCCGATGCCACCGGCTCGACGCGGAACCTTTGCAAGGCGTCGGTAGCGAAGGACCGCGCTTTCGGCCGCCCCGGCGAGCCGCTAACGAAAAGCGTCGCTTCCGCCAGCCCGTAGCAGGCGCGAAAGGCGGACGGGTCGAAACCGGCGCGGGCGAAGCGGCGGGCGAAGCGGTCGAGCGTGTCGGGAAAAATCGGCTCGGCACCGCAGAAGGCCACCTCCCAGTGGCTGAGGTCCAGGGCTTCGATGTCTTCGTCCGTGGCCTTTTCCACGCAAAGATCGTAGGCAAAATTGGGAGCGCCGCTGATGGTTGCCCCCGTTCGCGCGATGACCCGCAGCCAGTCCAGGGGCCGGCCCAGGAAATGGGTGGGCGGCAGGATAAACGCCGGAAATCCGGCGTAGAGCGGCGACAGAATGCCCCCGATCAGGCCCATGTCATGGTAGGGGGGCAGCCAACTGACCCCGACGCTTCGGCCGGACAGACCGAACAGGCGGCTGCTGTGAGCCAGGTTGTCCAGCAGATTGCGATGGGTCAGCACTACTCCGCGGGGCCGCCCGGTCGAACCCGACGTGAACTGGATGATCGCCGGTGCCGCCGGGTCGATGATGGGCGGCGGCTCCCAGTGTCCCGCACCGGCCCCGGAGTCTTCGACGAAGTCGTCACTGTCCAAGGGCAGCCGGGGCAGGCCGCGCAGGGCCGGCAGTCGCTCATCGTGTTGGTCGAGGTGACCGATCACCGCGGTTTCGGCGAGGACGCCGCCCAGAGCCGCGTCCTCGGCCAGCTGGTTCACACGGTCCCCGTGGTTTCCGCCGACGCGGGAATGGCAGGGCACGGCGACGGTCCCCGCCAGCAGGCAGCCGTAAAGTCCAGCCACGAACCCGGCACCGGGGGAGGCCAGCAGCAGCGCCCTCCTGCCGTTCAGACCGTTTGCCCGAAGCTGTGCGGCGATTCGCCCGGCCCTGGCCGCAAGTTCGGCCCAGGTCACGGCGGTTTCACCATGATCCGACAGGAATGTGAACGCGGTATCCTGCGCGTTGATTTCCGTGCGCAGGCCGATGAGACCGGCCAAGGTCGCCGGTCCGCCGTCCACGCCAGCCTCACGCACCTGTTCCGTACACCGACACATCACCCGGCTCAATCTTGCTTGGACGCAGTTAGCAGGACGTAGTCCAGCGCCTCGTACACCGTGGGATCGGCTGTCTTGCGCAGCATCCAGCGGGTCAGTGGGTTCCGGCCCACCGAAGCGGTGGCATTCTCCAGACATCGAGCCACATAGCAGCGGTACGGCTCGAAGACATCGTCGCGGATCGACTCCATGGCGATGTCCGAAAACCCGATGGCGCGCAAATGGCCGAGATAGGCGTCGTGGCCGTAGCAGTTGGCCGCCGGGGCCAGTCCCCGCAGCCGGTGCTCCCCGCCCGCATAGGGGATCAGATCCGTCAGCACCAGGCGCCCGCCGGGCCGCAGCACTCGAAAGGCTTCGCGCAGAAAATCCTCCCGCGTCGCGAAATGAAAGGCCGCTTCCAACGAAACGACTTTGTCGAAGGAACCACCCGGCCAAGCCATCGCCGTCGCCGACCCCTGGACGAACTCGACCGTACCGTCGGCGACGGCCGCTACGGCCTTGGCACGCGCGGCCTTCACCTGAAAGCTGGCGATATCCATCCCGACGATCCGGCCCGGCCGGCAGTGATCTAACCAGACCAGGGCCTCTTCCCCGAACCCTGAGCCCACGGTAAGGATGCGGTCCGCCGGCCCGAACCTGCCCTTCTCGGCGATCAGCACGGCCATATCCCGGCAGGCATCCTCCAGCCTGTCCGGGTTGCCACGCCAATAGCCCATGTTCATGAAGCCGCTTTTCTTCGTGATCGGGCTACGCCGCGCAAAGAACGAATAGCGGAAACCGATGGACCGTTCGTGGATGATGTTCGACAACCGTTCCAGCCATACAGGCTTCGTCATGAACGTCCTCATAAGGGGGGCTTACTTCGGCGGAAGCGGGGCAACGGAGGGGAAAGGAGACGGTGGGAAACGTGCGGAGTGCAAAGACCCCGCACATAGTCCCTGGCCGGCACCATGCGGTGCTGCACCCCCGCCCAGCGAGCGGGAAGGATCGATCAGGACAGCGGATAGCTGGTGGTATGGACCACCACCCAGTTGCCGTCCCGCTTGGCCCAGGTCGTGCTGATGTGGTGGCGGGCGGGCAGGACCTTGTCACCACGCGTCGCCTTGGTATCGGAAACGACGGTCAGGATGGCCACGTTGTCCGACACCTTGATCAACTTGGGTGAGGTTAGCTCATAGCTCTTGATCTGGACTTGCTCGACGTGGAACTCAAACCCTGTGGCACGAGCCTCCTGCACGCGCCCTTCTTCGACGATCACGGCATCTGGTGCCACAAGGCGATTGAAGGTTGCCTTATCCTTTTCCTGCACGGCCTTACAGAGCGACTTTTCCAGATTGAGCAACGTGGTTTCGAGATCTTCCGCGCTGGCAGCAGATGCAAAGCAGAAGAGCCCGGCGGCGATAAGCGCAAAAATACCTTTCCGATTCATGGGTTGATCACTCCGAAATTGAAGAATCAAGGCCATAACCATGACATTGCAAAAAGAAAGAGTCCATATATAAAATATAGCTAGAGAAACAAATACCGTAAATATGGAGAATATAAATATATACATTGGAAACCATTATTTTGATGAATATTTTATTTATAACGTCATGAGTTACTTTTGTATGATAATTACATGTTAATGCCGCTCGACTCAAAAAATGCAATAAAGTCAAATAAAAAAGCAGCTTACATGGGCAGAAAGAAATCGGCGGTATTGTGCCGCTGCACTGTACCCATTTCAGAAAGCCCCCTTTGTTCCGGCGCGCTTATGGGACGGCTTCGATCACGCCCGCCCCATGCCCGCGGCACCTGTCATGGTCTCTTGTGGTGGACCTGGACGACACCGTTCGGAAAGGTCCGGGTTTCGGCCATGGTGAGCTGGCCCGAACCGACCGACGCGTTGAACAGGGACTGACCGACCCCCAGGAACACCGGAATGATCGTCAGGACGTAGTCGGTGAGCAGCTCTTCCCGCTCGAATGCCGTCGCCGCTGCGGTTCCCCCGACCATCCAAACACGCCGATGCCCCTGGGCGCTCAGGCGTTGCGCGAGGGCGCCGGGCGATTCGGAGGTCACAGTCACATCCTGCCGGCTTGTCGATCGGCGGCCGGACGACAGCATCCATACGGGCTTGCCCGCGTATGGCCAATCGCCGAATGTGAGAATCTGATCGTAGGTCTTGCGACCCATGATCAGCCCGTCGATGCTCGAGAAGAACTTGGCGTAGCCGTAGTCTTCGCCCGCCGCCTGAAACGGTTCCAGCCAATCGACCTCCCCGCTCTTCCCGGACAAAAAGCCGTCGGCGCTGATGGCTGCGTAATAGATGATACGCATGGCTTCCGATTCTCCCTTGCCTGTTGGGCGGCTGAGCGGAAAAGCAGAGCCGCGTCAGAAAACGTAGGATTTGCGAATCAGCGTCATATCGGTCGGCTTGAAAGGTGCAGGCATTGTCCCCGCATCCCGGACGGACTGTGGCATTCCCGGCCGATCGGGCAAATGCGGGATGTACTGAACGGCCACAACACGCACGGAATCATGGTCGGCCACGTCGATGGAGAGGGCACACCCGTCGGCGGGACAACCGTACAACATACCCCGCCATTCCTGTTTCGGGGTTTCGCTGGTCGCCAACGGACGGCCATCGATGGCAAGATGCCGGATCGACGACGACGTGATTGTGATGAAGAGGGATGTCGCCCCGGCGCTGGGGATCACGCGCAGGCGGAACGCTTCTTTACTGTCCCCGTCCACAAGATCACGTTCAACGAGCGCCGCCGGGATGTCGAACACCGGCACGTCCGCCGCAAGCCCTTCCAGAGCCATTGGCAGGAACCCTTCCAGCGTGATGCGCGATGGCGTGTCGGTCACGAACTGCGCCGTCCAGGAATCGGGCGCACGGTCGAAACTCACCCACTGCGCCCGCTCGCTGTCGCCATCAACGGCATAGATCAGCGAATTGCCGCGCGGCTCGTTTCCGTCGCGGCTGTCGTACCACAGCATCAGCGACACCCCGGCAGCGATGGTCAGGCAGAAGCCCCCGATGATGAGCGGGCGCGCGCCCTGCCCCGCCACCAGGACAAGCTGTGGGACGAGCGCCGTGAGGGCCAGCCCGACGGCAAGCGTGAGCGGCAATCCGGAAAAGACGTTGAACGCCGACACCAGCATCGTGGCGAACGGCGCCCAGAGCAGGATCACGGGCAGGACGAGAACCCCCAGAAGCGTCGCGGCCATCCGGGGGCTGGCCTCTCGCCAAGGGCCGGCGGCGGTGACTGCCAGACCGGCGACGCAGGCCGCCGCCGGCCAGACGAAAAGATAGCTGGAGGACGGCAGGAACCAGACGGTCAGGATCGCCGCGGCGATCCACAGGAGGGTTGCTCCGGCGGTAACATCGGTGATGGAGATTCTGCGCGCTGCGGTGAGGATCAGCTGGGCGACGAGCGTCCCGGCCCACAACGCCGTGCCGATGGCGATCGGTTCGGGATGGGCGAGCATAGGAAAATCGAGTCCGGCCGCCCACGCTGAAAGCAGGGAGAGCAGAACGGCCCCGCCACCGCAAACGACGACGAGTGCGGCGAGAAGGATCGACAGGGCCGAGCGGGACAGCGTCAGGGTGCGCCGGACCAGGCCGAATCGGAAAACGGCCGCCGCTGCCAGAATGGTCAGAGCCACGACGGGGTGATGCAGGGCCGCCGGATAGACGACCAGCCCGGCCCACGGAACGGTAAAATACGCCATGGGCCTTGCATCACCGTCTCCGACAGCGGCAAATGCACCGGCATCGGTGAGGCCAAGCTTTATCCCTCGTGCCAGACTGAGAGCGTGCATGCCGTGATGGCGCAGGCTGCGCAAGTTGAGCCGGTCCGCCGTGTCGGTGGGTGAGTGATAGGCCGATACGTCGTCGATAAAGGCGAAATTGAACCCGGGCAGACCCGCCCGGCGAAACACGGAGAAGTCCGTGTCGTTGTGGAGAATCCGGTAGATGTCGGCGGAATAGGAGCCGGCGACGGGATAAGGGTCCAACGCAGCGAACTGTTTGATGTAGGGCGCCGTACCCGGTCCGGTTTCGAACATGATCGAAGGGCCGCTGCGGCCCCGCGCGTCGAAGTTCATGACGAAAGCGACATTCCTTGCCCAGCGGTGCTGCTCGAGAAACGCCGTCGCCCCGAGCATTCCCACCTCCTCTCCGTCGGAAAAGAGAAAGATCAGGTCATGCTGGGGACGCGGCCCGGCCAGCACCGCCCGCATGGTTTCCAACAGAGCCCCCACCGCCGCGGTGTTGTCGCCCGCCCCGGGGCTGTGCCGCACGGTATCATAATGAGCCACCAGCAGGATGGCCCGGTGATCGTCCGTGCCTTCGATCCTCGTCAGAATGTTCCGGACCCGCCCGACGGTGTTCATCCCCTCGAAAACGGATGAGGCCGTGCCGTCCTGCCGCTCAACGGTCAGGCCTAAACGGACGATGGCATCGGCGATATAAGCGGAAACCCGTCCATGCTCCGGCGTGCCGATGTGGTGCGGCGTCACGGTGAGCGCGCGCACGTGATCCGCCGCGCGGAGAACCGAAAAGGATTCGGGCGCACCATCGCCCGAATCCATCGGGGGCTGCGCAAGCGGACGGAGGCTGAAAAAGACCAGCATCGCGGATACAACGATGGCCACGGCGAGACGGACACCCATCGGCCAGATACCCCTCTCATCCCGGCACGCCAATGAATTGGCGATGACTTGACGCCCCGTATCTCCTTCAGACGCTTCACAGGCTTTTCAGCGTCGAACCGGACACCGCGTTGACCGCTGTTTCGCCGTTATCGTACTGCGCCTTCCATCTGTTTGCGCAGACTGAGGGGCCTCATGTCCGTCCAAACCTCCTCGATGCGTTTCAGGCAGACGTCTTTCCGGCCCACCGTTCCTTCTTCATGCCATCCGGCAGGAGATTTTCTCTTGTCCGGCCAGATAGAATACTGGCCTTCATCGTTGACAACAACTTTATACTCACTTAATTCAGCGTCGCCATCCATCATCACAAAACATCCTTTCCGAGCTTAGTCAGCCATATCAACTAATACACTTGTATTCATTCATGATGCACTGCGGTTCTATGAATACATACTGGGCAAAGCACTCTTTGCATTGCAATTATTTTTTCCACTGAATGCTCCGATGCGCGGGATAACACAGGGACTGCCGCACAACGAGAACATGGTATCCGGCATCGGCGTTCCCCTTGTGCCGAGCTTGGTCTTGCGTGAAGAGGGAGGCGCAGCGCCCGGCGTGCCTACAAGAGATCGTCGCAATAGCATGCATAAGTGTGGGGCGGTCGGGTGGATCGGCGGTTCTGGCTGTGAATCGGCCTGGAATAAGGGGCTCTTGGAAGTTTTGTGTGATCAATCAGGGGTTGGGCTCGCAGCCTAAAACAGTCGAAAGTAGGCGGAGCCCTTCGAAGTTCGCGGATCGCTATATGAGAGGAAGTGCATCCTCGACATGGTCCTCTCCTTGAACCTTTCCCTGCATTCGATTGGCTTTCTTCCTGGTCTCCATATCATTGACCAGATCGACCATGGCTCCCCACGCCTCACGTTGCGCGCGCAGCAGACGACGGTTTCGGCTCCCTGTACCGCATGTGGGACGCCATCCCGGCGGATTCACGGTGTGAATCGGCATGGAATAAGGACCCCGTTTAGCAGGCCGCGGAAAAAGGGCTGTGCACGGCTGTCGTGTCGTGATTCCCTCCAGTGAGGGCAAAGGCGACCGTTGAGGGAATGATGCGGGGCTCGGACGAACGCAGCGAAGGTCTTTTCAGCTACGTGAGCTGCGAGGCACGGGTTCCGGCGACCCATCCATTGCGGCCGATCCGGGCCATCGTGGACGAAGCGCTGGAGGTGATGTCACCGGCGTTCGAGGGGCTGTACTCCAAGATCGGCCGGCCGTCGATCCCGCCGGAAAAGCTGCTGCGGGCGCTGCTGCTCCAGGCCTTCTACTCGGTGCGCTCGGAACGCCAGCTGATGGAACAGCTCGACTATAACCTGCTGTTCCGCTGGTTCGTCGGCTTGTCGATGGACGCTCCGGTGTGGGACGTGACGGTGTTCACCAAGAACCGGGAGCGTCTGCTGGCCGGGGATGTGGCGGCCAAGTTCCTGGCCACCGTGCTGGGCCAGCCGAAGGTGAAAGCGCTGCTGTCGGACGAGCACTTCTCGGTGGACGGGACGCTGATCGAAGCCTGGGCCAGCGTGAAGAGCTTCCGGCCCAAAGATGGCAGCGGTGAGCCGCCGGGGCCGGGACGCAACGGCGAACGCGACTTTCACGGCGAGAAGCGGTCCAAGGGACTATCCGGAATTTCGTGCTCGGCGGGGCGGGTTTTAATCTCAGGCGCTCATCGCCTTTGAGAAACGCTCGCCGAACATGACGGCCATCTGTGCCTTGGCGGCCGTCCATTCCCGTGGCGGCATCTTCCAATCTTTCTCGGAGCGGTTCAAGACCAGAAACAAGAGCTTCAGCGCGGCCTCGTCATTTGGAAAATGCCCTCGGGCCCGCACCGCCCGGCGCAGCTTGGAATTCAACGCTTCGATGGCATTTGTGGTGTAATACCAAAGCCGTTAAATTTTGACCTGTAAGGCCCACGGGTAACCGCATGTGGAGCGGATGCGGCCGGGTTCGGCGAGGATGCGGTTCCAGACGCGACAGCAGACGTCGAGGATGGCGTTGAGGTCGGTGAAGAGCCGGTGGGACAGCAGGGTGTCGCGCATGACCTGCCAGAGCCTTTCGATGGCGTTGAGTTCCGGGCTGTAGGGCGGGAGCGGCACGAGGGTGATGTTGGCCGGCACGGCGAGATCGCCGCTGGTGTGCCATCCCGCCCCGTCGATCACCACGGCGGCATGGGCGCCGGGGGTGACGGTGCGGCTGATCTCCTCCAGCATGAGGTTCATCGCCTCGGTGTTGGCGCGCGTCATGACGATGGCGGCTCCGGTGTCGCGCTCAGGACAGACCGCGCCGAAGAGATAGGCCGACTTGAAACGATGATCGCGCACGGCGCGCGGCCGGCTGCCGCGCGGCGCCCAGCGCCGGGTCAGGGTGCCTTTCTGGCCGATGCGGGCCTCGTCCTGGAACCAGACCTCCACGGCGCTCGCCTCGGGGTGGTCCTCTCCGATGGCGGCGAGGCGTTCGGCGAAGTTTTTTTAAACGCCTCCTGGGCCGGTGCGTCGGCCTTGGGATGGATCGGGCGCGGCGTCAGGAAGGACAGCTTCATGCGGTGCAAGCGGTCCTGCATGCCGGTGCGGCTGTAGTCCGCCCCGAAATGCCGCAGGGCCAAGTCGCGGATGTGGCGAACCCGGTACTCGACTACGCCGTCCCGTTCGACCTCGGGGCCGGCGGCGATCAGGTCAGCCAATTCCGGCTCCAGGGCGTCGGCGAGCAGCGGCGGCCGGCCGCAGCGCGCCCGATCCCGCAAGCCGTCCACCCCTTCGGCGTTGTAGCGCACGACCCAGTCGCGCAGCGCTTGCCGGTCCATGCCGGCTTGCCGCGCCGCTTCCGCCCGGCTGACGCCGTCCAGCGCCATGGCGATCGCCAGCAGGCGCCGGCACACCCGCCCATCGCTCTCGCCGCGGGCGAGGCGGCGCAGGTCTTCCGAGCTCAGGTCGGGGCGGATCGGCAGGGCGGACATGGCTGTGCTTCGCTCAATGGTGAGACCTGGCACAGGGAATCACTACCGGCGCTGAACCGCAAGCCACAGACCCGGCGAGTCAGAAGTTTCCGGCTCTGGTATAAAGGATGCGTCGAACCGCGCGGGGAAAGGCGAAAAAGGGAATGACCTCCGGCCAAGCGCGCCGCCAGGCCTTGCCGATGGCCGCATACTTTTCGCCCCAGGGTCCGTCTTCGAAGGCGGTCAGGGCCACCTCGGCGGCCTTATCGTCGACAGCGTCGTAGACGGTCTTCAAGGCGCCCGCGATGGCCTTGCGGTCCTTCCAGGACGCGAATTCCATGCTGTGGCGCAGCAGGTGGACGATGCAGGTCTGCACGATCGTCTCGGGATAGGCCGCCGCGATCGCTTCGGGAAAGCCCTTCAGCCCGTCGACCACAGCCAGCAGGATGTCCTCAACGCCCCGGTTCTTCAATTCATTCAGGACGCGCAGCCAGAACTTGGCGCCTTCGTTCTGTTCGATCCACAGACCCAGCACCTCCTTGGCGCCGTCGGCCCGCACGCCGATGGCCACATGGATGGCCTTGTTGCGGACCAGCCCTTCGTCCCGGATCTTGACCCGGATGGCATCCAGGAAGACCAGCGGGTAGACCGCCTCCAAAGGCCGGTTCTGCCACGTCGTCACCTCGTCGATCACCGCATCCGTCACCGTGGAGATCAGGTCGGCCGACACCTCGATGCCATAGAGCTCCCGCAGGTGCCCCGTGATCTCCCGCGTCGACATGCCCCGTGCGTACATTGAGATGATCTTCTCATCGAAGCCGGGGAACCGCCGCTGGTACTTGCCGATCAGCGCCGGATCGAACGTACCCGTCCGGTCGCGCGGGATCGCCAAGTCCATCGACCCGCCCTCCGTCAGCACCGTCTTGCGGCCGTAGCCGTTGCGCCGGTTGCCGCTCTCGTCCCCAGCCAGATGATGATCCAGCTCCGCTTTCAGCGCCCGTTCCGTCAGCGCCTTCTTCAACTGGTCGAGCAGGCCGTTCTGGTCGAACGCCGTCTTGGCATCCGCCCCCGCCAGGAGCTGGTCGAGGATCGCGTCGGGGATAACCGGTTCTTTGCGTCGGGCCATTCAGGGTCTCCTTCTGCTTCAGGATAACCCCGCCGAGCACGAAATTCCGGATAGTCCCGCGGTCCAACGAGACCCATGCCTCGACCAGCGACCCCGAGGCGCGGCTGTACCGCAAGGGCAACGGGCAGCCGGCGAAGCTGGCCTTCATGGGTCATGCGTTGATGGAGAACCGGAACGCCCTGGTGGTCAATGTCCGGCTCACCGCGGCGACCGGCTTGGCCGAGCGCGAGGCGGCGGTGTCCATGGTCGAGGCCATCCCCGGCCGCCACCGCATCACGGTGGGCGCCGACAAGGCCTACGACACCAAGGATTTCGTGGCGAACATGCGCGAGTTGGGCGCCGCCCCGCACGTCGCCCAGAACACCCGCAACCGCCGCTCGGCCATCGACGGCCGAACCACCCGCCACCCCGGCTATGCAGTCAGCCTACGAATCCGCAAGCGCATCGAGGAGGTGTTCGGCTGGATCAAAGGGGCCGGGCTACGCAAGACCCGCCATCGCGGCATGGCCCGTGTCGGCTGGATGTTCACCCTGACCGCCGCCGCCTACAACCTGATCCGCCTGCCAAAGCTACTGCCGACGGCATAATCACGCCCGGAGTCCGCCCAAAAGGCGGCCTTGGGCGCTCCAGGCCGGGGGTGCACCCGCTGATTTCGACCAAAGCGGGTGCAAAAGGCCCAAATTTCGAGCCTCCGCAGAGGCAAGGACGCCATACACGAGCCTTTTTCCGCGTCCTGTTAGGGGGTGATCGGCATCCAAACGGGACCCCCGATGTGACCTTGCCCGCGTGCGACGCCTCCCATAGCCGGCTACACTCGGCAACGGACTGGGGGCAAGATGGCGAAGACGACGCGGGCGCGGTACACGATTGAGTTCAAGGAAGAGGCGGTTCGCTTGGTCACCGGCGGCCAGCGGGTGGCGGCGGTTGCCAAGACGCTGGGCTTGGCGGAACAGACGCTGCACAACTAGGTCAAGGCGGCCGGCAGCGGCGGTTTGACCGGGCCGGCGGCGCCGAAGGTCAGCGCCGAACAGATGGAAATCAGCCGGCTGCGGACGGAACTCGCGCGTGTGAAGATGGAGCGCGACATCCTAAAAAAAGCAGCGGCGTACTTCGCCAGGGAGTCGCTGTGAAGTACGCCTTTATTCAGCGGCACCGAGAATTGTGGCCGGTATCCGCTCAGTGTTCGGCTCTGGGTGTCAGCGCCCGAGGGTTTCGTCAATACCTCTGCCGTGAGGCGACGCCGGACACGGCGCCTTCGGCTCGGAGACGCGTGGGCAACGTGGCCCTGCTGACGCACATCAAGGCGATCCACGCCGAGACCCGCGGGGCCTATGGCTGGCCCCGGATCTGGCGGGAACTGCGGCACCGTCAGGTGCGCGTCGGCAAGGAGCGGGTGCGCCGGATGATGCGCGAACATGCCATCCGGGCGCGGGGCAAGCGGAAGTTCAAGGCGACAACCGACAGCACCCACGGCCTGCCGGTGTCCGACAACCTGTTGAACCGGGCGTTCCGGCCGGCGCAGCCCGATCGAGTGTGGACCGGCGACATCACCTATATCGCCACCGGGGAAGGCTGGCTGTACCTGGCCGTCGTCATCGACCTGTTCAGCCGGCAGGTTGTCGGTTGGGCGTTGGGCGAGCGCATGACCCGCCAACTCGTAATCGACGCCCTGACCATGGCGTGGTTCCGGCGCCGGCCGGCCGAGGGCGTGATCTTCCATTCCGATCAAGGCTCGCAATACGCCAGCTCGGATTTCCAGGCGCTCCTGCGCCAGTACGGCATGCAGGGATCGATGAGCCGCAAGGGCAACTGCTGGGATAACGCGGTGACCGAGACCCTGTTCGGATCGCTCAAAGTCGAACGCTTGCATGGCATGCGCTTTGAAACCCGGCGCCACGCCAAGGACGAGATCATCGACTGGCTCGCCTTCTACAACCACAAGCGGATGCATTCGACCCTGGGCTACACCAGCCCCATGGCATTCGAGGAAACTTGGCGTCGCCAGCACGGCGTGCTGGCGGCATAATCTCCCGGCTATGGGAGGCGTCGCACGCGGGCAAGGTCACTTTGCCTTCTTCAAGGGAGCCTGTACGCGGGGCATCTACGACAACATGAAGACGGCGGTCGACACGATCTTTGCCGGAAAGGAGCGTGTCTACAACCGGCGCTTCCTGCAGATGTGCAGCCACTATCTGTAGCGGCCCGAGATCATCGGCGTCTGGACCTGAGATTCACGGCGATTCCGGGACCGAATTGGGTGAGACCGGATCGGCTGCTCGGCGCAGATTGTGTGAGAGGGGACCCACATTGTTTGAGACGGACCCGAGATCATGGGCGACGGCCCACACTCCGTGAGACGACGCTCGGTCAGAGCGGCAGCCCCGCCGCCTGCATCTGCTGGGTCAACTCCTGCGCCCTCGCCCCGCCAAGTTCGCCGCGCAGGAACTGTCGGATCTCCGCCGGCTTGACGCTGAATTGGTCGGCCAGGGAACGCACGGTGTAGCCGTGACGGGTCAGCCGTGGCTCAAGGTCGTCGAGGTGGCGGGCCAACACGCTCTCCACCACCTGCACGGTGACCGGCCGTTCACCGACCCGGAACGCCTCCTCGAACGCGAGGGTCAGGTGCTGCTCGATCTGGAGTGGGGTCTTCAGACGACCGGCCAGCAATTCCACGGCAACCGTTTCGATCAGATCGCCGATGTCAACGCCCTCGCCTGCGCAGCGGCCAAGGAGCCAGCGAATGTAAGCAAGTTGGTTCCCCGCCATGCCGTCGAACTCGAACACCACCGACCGATAGCCGATCTCCTCCATGGTCGGGCGGCGAAGGTCATTCCGGAGCTTGGGATGGCCCACCAGCACCACAGAGAGCATGCCGCCGCCATCGGCCACCACCTCCATCAGCCGCTTCAGACCGATCAGCGTCTTGCCATGCAGGTCGTGCGCCTCGTCTACGAACAAGGCCACGGGCTTGCGGCCGCGACGCACAAGCTGTTGCAACTCGCGCTCCCGCTTCTCGCCCAGGGTTGGGATCTTCGGATCCTTGTCCGGGGAGAGGTCGTGGAACAGCGCGGTGATGAGGGTCGGGATGGTGGTGCGGTCCTTGTCCACCGACAAGCTCTTCGACACGGTGACGCGCCCCTCGCGGGTCAGCTCGTCTTGGATGCGGCGGAGCAGCACCGTCTTGCCGCTGCCGACAACGCCGGCGACTGCCACCAGTCGGCCGGCCAGGATGGACGCCTTCACATCCTTGATGAGCTGGCGGTGATGATCGGTTTCGTAATACCCGGCCATCAGCAGGTCCCGCTCCAGCCTGAAATGCTCCATGACCTCCGTCAGCATCGCCCGCCCCCTCCCGTCCGCTGCCTGAAGTACGCCCGCACCTTCGTCAGCACCTCATCCTTGGCCAAGGTCTCCCGCACCAGCGCGTCGATCCAGGCCCGGTCCTCGGCCGACAGTTTCGCCAACGCCAAACCGATCTCACCGGCGATGGCGCGCTTGGCCGCGATGATGTCGGGAAAGGTCAGAGTGCGGTAGGGGTCCGGGTCGTTGAACGCCTCCTTGGCGGCCGGTGCCGTGGCGGGGGGCGGCAGGGGCGAGGTGCCGCCGTCCAGGGCCGCGCGCGGCAGGCCGATGCGCTCCGCCAGTTCGGCCACCCGATCGGCCCGTTCCTCGGACTTGGACTTCTGGTGCTTGCGGTACTTGTGCAGCGGGATGGGGCCGCCGACCGGACCGTAGGGGCCATACCGCCGGTCGCCATGCTCGACGTAGAGTTCCTGGTCGAACAGCCCCCACCAGAGCACCACGTCCTCGCCCGCCAGGTCCGGATCGACCTCGTAGGCCACGCCCTCCACGGCGATGCGGGTATCGATGCCGACCTTGCGCCGCTCGGGCTCGCGGGCGAAGGTGCAAAATCGATCCCAGGCGCACATGTCACGGAACCCCTTCTCCGGCAGGTTCCGGACCCAGTCCTCGATGCGGCTGTGCGGCTCGGACCGGTGATCCTGGGCGTTGTAGCGAACCAGATAGCGGCGGAGCCACAGGTTGGCCTCCGCTTCATCCTGCGGTTCGTGGAAATGGTAGAGCGTTTCGTGCACGTCCTTGACAGTGCGGAAGGGCCGTTCGACCTTGCCCTTGGACCGGGCCGTGGTGCGCCGGCCATCGCTTCCCGCCGGCAAATGGGTCATGACCTTGATGCCCAGGCAGGCCATGACGTTCTGGAACACGCGCGACCGGGTGACCGGGCCGTTGTCCATGTAGATCGCCTCGGGGATGCCCTGAAACGGCATGTCTTCCTCGGGCTTGGCGGCCATGGCGTTGTAGAGGAAGCGCAGGGCCGCTTCCGCGTCCTCCCCGTAGACGCAGCGGTACTCCTGGTAGACGACGCCGCTGCGATCGTCGACCACGCTGAACAGCATCAGTGTCGGCGCCCCGCGTCCCGGTTCGATCCAAAGCGGCTGCTTGACGTGCTTCAGGTCCGACGGGCTCATGTCGAACTGCCACAGCTCGTTCGACCGCCGCGCCTGGAATCGCACGGCCGCCGGCGCGCGGGTCACCCTGGCGTAGTCCAACCCCCACGCGCTCAGATACCGGTTCACCGTGCTCTTGTGCAGCGTGCCCGACACCGGCTGCACCAACCCCTCCGGTGCCTCGACCCCATGCTCCTCCATCAGCCGGATCGCCTGCACCGTCGAAAGGTGGCGGCCCTTCTTGTTGGTGGTCCGCAGCTTCAGGGCGGCGACGATCTCGCAATAGCGTTCCATCTCCGCAGTGGAAATCTTCCGCGGCTTTCCCCGATCGGCCCGGCGAACGGCCTTGGGACGAAGATGTTGCTGAAGGGCGCGGTAGAGGGTGGCTCGGGACACGCCGCAGAGTTCCCTGGCCGACCGGAGGATCTCGGCACGGTCCGGATGACGGGGCGGCAGGGTGTCCAGCCGGCGGCGCAAATGCACCAGCGCTTCGGCAGGGATCCGCCGCCCCTCAGCCACCGGCCATCTCCTCGACGTAGGCGTAGAGCGTCGGCTTGGAAATGCCCATGAGCCGGCAAATCTCCATCACCGTATGCTTGCGTTCCTGGTAGAGCTGGACGGCCAGCCGGCGTTTGTCGGGTTCCAGAACCTTGCGCCGGCCGCCCATCCGGCCGCGAGCCCGGGCCGCGCTGAGACCGGCCTGGGTGCGCTCCCGCACCAGGTTGCGCTCGAACTCCGCAAGGGCTCCGAACATGTGGAAAACCAGCCGCCCGCCACTCGACCCGGTGTCGATGGCGTCATGCAGGCTGCGCAAGCCGATGCCGGCGGCATCAAGTTGTTCGGCGAGCTGAATGAGATCCTTCAGGGATCGTCCCAGCCGGTCGAGCCGCCAGACAACAAGTGTGTCGCCCCGGCGAGCCGTGCCGAGCGCGGCGGCAAGACCGGGGCGGTCCGTCTTGGCGCCGCCGCGGCGATCCTCGAAGATCTTCTCGCATCCAGTAACCCTGAGCGCGTCGCGCTGGAGGTGGAGGTTCTGGTCGTCGGTCGATACCCGTGCATAGCCGATCAACATGGACCAAGCTCCCCGGTTTGGCAGGAAACCCGTGGCGCATACTCGATAGCAGACGATGAAAGGCTGACTGAATTTCTTTACCACAGCAGCGGCAGGAAGACGAGCCGTTCGCAACGGCTCCGCCGGAGTAAAAGAAACGGTCGTTTTCTTGACCGCTGGGTTGCGCCGCGCCCATTCGATCTATATAATGTTCATTATAATTTATGGAGTGAACGCCATGCTCACCTTCAAGGTCACCACCGTCGGAGCCTCGGCCGGTTTCATCCTGACCAAGGAAGCCATGGCCCGCCTGAAAGTTCAAAAGGGCGACACGCTCTACCTCACCGAGGCACCGGACGGTGGCTATCGCCTGACCCCCTACGATCCCGACTTCGAGCGCCAGATGGCCCTGGCGGAAGAGATCATGCATGAAGACCGCGATATTCTGCGGGCGTTGGCGAAATGACGGCTTGGCGCTGGATCGGCCCGAAAACCGTTTACGCCGTGCATGACCGGCAGCTTGCCGAGCATGGAGGGTTGGACGGCATTCGCGACCAAGGCGCTGTGGAATCGGCGTTAGAGCGGTATTCGACCGGGTTGAATCGGTGTTTTTCTGTGGGATTCCCATTTCTGGTAAAATCAGCGATTCTGAGCGGGTGATTAAGCGACCCGGAGCCGGACATGGCAGGCCCCTATTCTCAGGATCTTCGGGACCGCGTTGCCGCGGCGGTGTCGAGCGGCTGCTCGGCGCGCGCTGCGGCGGCGCGGTTCAGCATCAGCGTCAGCACGGCGATCCGCTGGGCCAAACGCTTGGGCGCGGAAGGGCATGCCCAGGCGCGGCCAATGGGTGGCGACCACCGCTCGCGCCTGAGCGATCACCGTGAGGCGGTGCTGACGTTGGTCGCCCACCAGCCCGACCTGACGCTGGAGGAGATCCGCGCCGAACTGAACGCCCGCCATGGCGTGAGCGTCAGCCTCGGCACGGTGTGGCGCTTCCTCAAGGCCCAGAACCTCACCCTTAAAAAAAACTCTGCACGCCGCCGAGCAGCAGCGTGATGACGTCGTCGAGGCCCGGCGCGCCTTCATCCGCCGTCAGCCGGCCCTTGATCCCGAGCGCCTGGTGTTCCTTGATGAGACCTGGGCCAGCACCAACATGACCAGGCGCCACGGGCGGTGTGCGCGCGGCTTGCGCCTCCTGGCTCCCGTCCCACACGGGCATTGGAAGACGACCACGCTGATCGCCGGCCTGCGCACCACCGGCATCGTCGCCCCCTATGTGCTCGACGGGCCGATCAATGCCACCGTCTTCCGCGCCTACGTCGAGCAGGTTCTGGCCCCGACCCTGCAAAGTGGCGACATCCTCATCCTCGACAACCTGTCCAGCCATAAGGTCGCCGGCGTCCGAGAAGCCGTCGAGGCGCGCGGCGCGCGGGTCCTCTACCTGCCGCCCTACAGCCCCGACCTCAACCCCATCGAGCAAGCCTTCGCCAAGCTCAAGGCGCTCCTGCGAAAAGCGGCCGAGCGCTCCCGTGACGGACTCTGGAACGCCATCGGACGCATCATCGACATCTACAAGCCAAACGAGTGCAGAAACCTCTTCAAAAATGCGGGATATCCAACCTGATCGAAAATCGCGCTAGCGCGCCCTCAGAACCGCGCTGTCTACGATGATCCCGACGCCGCCGCGCTCGCCGCAGCCTACGCGTATGGACTGGCGCGCAACCATGGCTTCGCCGACGGCAACAAGCGGACGGCTTGGGTGGTCGCCCGGCTCTTCCTCGCTGACAACGGTTGCCGCCTGCGGTTCGACAAGCTTGAGGCCGTGCGGATTGTCGAGGCCGTCGCCGCCGGCAGCCTCTCCGAAGAGGACTTGGCGGCTTGGTTCCGCACGCATCTTATTCCCTGACAAGTCGTCTCACGGAGTGTGGGCCGTCGCCCATGATCTCGGGTCCGTCTCAAACAATGTGGGTCCCCTCTCACACAATCTGCGCCGAGCAGCCGATCCGGTCTCACCCAATTCGGTCCCGGAATCGCCCTGAAGCTCAGGTCCAGCCGCCGATGATCTCGGGCCGCTACAACTACCGCGAGGGTCAGGAAGATCAGCTCGGCGCCCTCGGTCTGGTCGTCAATGCCATCATCCTGTGGAACACGATCTACATGGATTGCATATTTCGGCGGAAAGCACCCAGCGGGAACGGCGGAAAGCGCCCGGGCAGAACGGTGAAAGCGCCCAGCCGTTTCGGTGAATTCGCCCACCCGTAGGAGTGGTGGTATCGGGGTCCGAACCAGCCTTTGGCATCCCCATGATCTTTCCACGGCACAGGCCAAGGAGGATCGGGATGCCCCGAGCGAGGTCGGACATGCGGCGGATCAGAGAAGTCCTTCGTCTGCGGGATGAGTTTGGCGCCAGCCAACGGCAGATTGCCGATGCCTGCCGGCTGCCGCGCAGCACCGTGCGCGATTACCTGGAGCGGCTACGGGCCTCCGGGCTGCAGTACGCGGATGTGCTGGGCTGGACGGACGTCGAGCTGGAGGAGCGGCTGTTCCCGCCTCCGGTCACGTCGGCGCGCCCGGTGCCCGACTGGCGGCACATCAGCCGGGAACTCGGCCGCCGTGGCGTAACGCTGCGGCTGCTGTGGGAGGAATACCTGGAGGTCCATCCCGGCGGCTATCGCTACACCCAATTCGTCCAGCATTTCCGGGCATGGCAGGGTGCTCATGCCGAGCCGCGTCTGCGCCGGGAACATCGGCCGGGGGCGGCGATCGAGGTTGATTACGCTGGGATGACGCTGACCGTCGGGCTCGGCGCTGAGGCGCGGCAGGCCCAGGTGTTTGTCGCCTGCCTGCCGTATTCGGGCTACGTCTATGCCGAGGCGACCTGGACCCAGCAGGCGGAGGAGTGGCTGGCCTCCCACGCCCGGCTGTTCGAACATCTGGGCGGCGTGCCGGGCAAGCTGGTGCCGGATAACCTCAAGGTCGGCGTCAGCCACGCCTCCTTCTACGATCCGGCGATCAACCCGGCTTATCACGATCTCGCCCGGCACTACCGCACCGCCGTCCTGCCGGCCCGGGTGCGGCGCCCGCGCGACAAGCCCAGCGCCGAGAACGGCGTGCAGCAGGTCGAGCGGCGGGTGCTGGCCCCGCTGCGCGATACGCCCTTCGCCACGCTGGACGCCGCCAACGCGGCCTTGCGCGACAAGCTGGCCACCCTCAATGCCGCTCCCTTGAGCCGCCGGCCGCAGGACACGCGCGCCGGCCTGTTCGCCGCCGAGGAGCAGCCGACCCTGCGCCCCTTGCCGCCGGACCGCTTCGTGCCGGGCACCTGGGCGCGCCACAAGGTCCCGCCCGACTATCATCTCGCTCTCGACGGCGGCGTCTACTCGGTGCCCCACACGCTGATCGGCAAGACGGTCGACGTGCACAGCACCGCCGGCGTGATCAGCGTCTTCCTGCGCGGCAAGCGGATGGCCTGCCATGTCCGCCGGCAGGACGGCGCCACCGTGACGCTGGACGCCCATCGCCCCGCCAACCACCGGGCCGTCGCCCGCTTCACCCCCGATGCCATCCAGACCGAACTGGCCGCCATCGGCCCGGCCGCCGCGCTGCTGTTCGAACGCATCCTGGCCGGCGCCGATCACCCCGAACAGGCGGTGTGGGCCGGGATCGGCCTGATCCGCTTGGCGGCCACCCACGGCACCAGCCGGCTGGAGCAAGCCTGCCAGGCGGCGCTGGAGGCCAACGTCGGATCCTACCGCTACGTCCAGCGCTGGTTGACCGCTCCCCCGGCCACAACGGCGGACGCGGCCGGTGCCGGCGAGCACACCAATCTGCGCGGCCCTTCCTACTATCACTGACGGAGATACGATGATGAAGCACGTCAACCACGAGCGGCTGCGCCAGTTGCGGCTGTACGGCATGGCCAAGGGGTTGGAGGCGCTGGAACGCCTGCCCGATCGCGGCCAACTGGCCTTCGACGAGCAGTTGGGCACGCTGATCGAGCGGGAAGCGGCAGAGCGCGCCAACACCGCACTCGCCAGCCGACTGAAACGTGCCCGGCTGCGCCAGACGGCCTGCCTGGAGGACCTCGACCTGCGCACCCCGCGTGGGCTCGATCGCGGTGTTGTGCGCGAGCTGGCCACCGGGCGCTGGGTGAAGGAGAACCGGCCGGTTCTGATCACCGGCCCGACCGGGATCGGCAAGACCTGGCTGGCCTGTGCACTCGGCAACCAGGCGGCGCGGGAAGGCCACAGCGTACTCTACACCCGGCTGACCCGCCTGCTGGACGATCTGGCCACCGCCCGCCTGGACGGTTCGCTCGCCCGGCTGCTGCGACGGATCGCCCGGCTCGACCTGCTGATCCTGGATGACTGGGCGATGACCGAGCTGACCGCGCCTCAGCGCCTGGACCTGATGGAGGTGATCGATGACCGCCACGACCGGGCCGCAACCATGCTGGCCACCCAAGTTCCCGTGGCCAACTGGCATCGGCTCATCGGCGATGCCACCTACGCCGACGCCATCCTCGACCGCCTCGTGCATCGGGCCTACCGCATCGACCTGCATGGCGACTCCATGCGCCGCACCAAGGCCGATGCCGCCAGCGAAACCCCCGACACCTAAGGCCGGTGCTTGGCAACCAAACCCACAACCTTCATAACGTAAATCCAGGGTTCGGCCCCGGCTCCCACCAGCTTGCAATTCGGGTGGGCGCTTTCGCCGAAACGGTGGGCGCTTTCAACCGAAACGCCTGGGCGAATTCGCCGAAATACGCAGTCCGATGTCCGGGCGCTGCTGCGCATGGGCCGGGCCATGGTCGATCTTTACTGCGCGTCGTTCCGCCACGTGCCCAAGCGGATCACGCTCGACATCGACGACACCTTCGACGCGGTGCATGGCGAGCAGCAGTTGCGCCTGTTCAACGCCCATTACGACGAATACGGTTTCCAACCCATCGTGGTGTTCGATGGCGAAGGCCGCTTCGTCGCCGCCGTGCTGCGTCCCGCCAAGCGGCCGAAGGGCGTGGAAATCCGCGCCTTCCTGCGCCGTCTGCTGCGCGCGATCCGCGCCAATTGGCCCAAGACCACCATCCTGTTGCGCGCCGACAGCCATTATTGCTGCCCGGAGGTGCTGGACTGGTGCCGCGCCAACGGCATCGACTTCATTTTCGGCGTGGCCCCGACAACCACCTTGCGCCGCCATGTCGAAACCCTGGAGGCCAGCACCCAAGCCCGGTTCGGCGCCGCCCCCGATGGCGAAAAGCTGCGCCGCTTCAAAGAATTCCACGACGGTGCCGCCAGTTGGAGCCGGGTCGAGCGCATCGTCGCCCGTGTCGAAGCCGGGCCGGGCGGCACCGACAGCCGCTTCGTCGTCACCAGCCTGAAAAGCGGCAACGCCCGCACGCTCTATCAGGACATTTACTGTCGGCGCGGTCAGGCTGAGAACCACATCAAGTCCTGGAAAACCCATCTGGCCGCCGACCGCACCTCTTGTTGCACGGCCACCGCCAACCAGTTCCGCCTGTTCCTGCACGCCGGAGCTTATTGGCTGATGTGGTCCTTGCGTTCGATGATGCCCAAGCGCTCATCCTGGCGCGTCGCCCCAATTCAACACCTTGCGCCTGCGCTTGATCAAGATCGCTGCCCGCGTCATCGAGATGAAGACGCAGATCAAGCTGCATCTGCCCTCCGCCGCGCCTTATCAGGACATCCTGCGGCTCCTCCTCAGCCGCCTGCCGCGATTGGTCACCTGACCGCCGGGGCAACCTGCCCCCAAGAAACCCCGCCGCCTCAACCCGCCAAACCAATCGCACAAAGCCGTGCCGTTCTCGGCAGGCAACGGAAGGGCATGCCCGCCGACAACCTTAACGGGAGTTACTGCCGAAAGCCAGTCTCCCTGCCGAAGCGCGGTGCATAATGGCGGCTAAGCCTTGACCCGGGTCGGCGGAATAAGCCTGACCATCATGTTGATGGCATGTCTCATATTCCCGCTCAGTTGACAAACATAATCGGCGTCATCCGGTATATGGTCTATATACTCACCATATCGATCACCCTTGAAGAATTTTATTGTTTCCGTAAAAGGAAGAAGGCTTTCTGCACTTTTGAGAAAAAAATCACTGCGCAGGTCTTTTTCAGATATTTCTGATATTTTGTCAAAATTGTCTTCACAAATTACCTGTATAGCAGACTCTGGCATTTGCCAGCGTCTGCACCAGAAAGAAACCCAACCATTCTGGATAGAATCTATATAAAGCATGATCCTGTTCGAAATAAGAAAGGCATCGGACTCAATATGAATGATTTTGTTGCAGCCTTCACGCCTTGCGATTTCAACCGAAAAAAGAAAACTTCTCCACCATCCAGGAAAATTCGTTTCAGATTTCCTGCCAAGGCGATTATCGAACCTATGAAATATAATATCTCCACAATCAGGACGATGGCCTCCTCCATCATCAATCATACATATATTATGACGCGCCAAAACAGAGTTCTTATAATATTCCATCCAAAGTTTGTACCTTTTGTTCCAGGAATCATCACTATCGACATAAGACGTGCAAAACAAAAGACTTTTATTTCTATTATATTTTCCATTATGGACATAATGATTTATCTGATTAATAACAGTTTTTTTCTGAATAATATAGGAACTGTCTCTCTCAAGACTCATGGAAAAAGCATTTTCTGCGGCCTCATATTGCTTTAATGCATAAAGCGATTTTGCCATACTGATATAGTAATTCGAATTGTTTTGTGATTGATCAATGGCAGATTCAAAAATTTTCACAGCTATAACATGTTTGTTCTGATCAGCCGCAATCAAACCCGCAATATGAAGCGATTCTGCACTTTGGTAGTTGCTCAAAATGCTTCTGATCAATCTTGCGGATTCATTATGAAATTTCCTATTGTAAAGCTGTGCAGCAGTAGCCTGGCACTGTTTAAAGAGCCTTGCCGCATCATCTGCAGAGATATATCTTTTGGGCCGTATTGATAAGATCGCTTCCAGCAAAGAAGCAGCATTGACGAAATCATCCTTCCGATATAGCTCAGCGGCAGCATTTGATATAATAATTATGGATTCCTGTAAATTTATTCTGGACGCCTCGGATCCTGGATCGAGAGCAACAGATTTTGCAATAAGATTTAAGCTTTCCTTGAATTCTCCTTTGTATCTTTTGATGATCCCAAGAATCATGGTCGCATTATGGTTATGTCCATCAACCTCTAAAATTTTCTCAAAAACACCCTCCGCCTCACTAAAATATCCATTATTGTGTAACAATATTCCCTTATTGATTGATTCTAGGACTGCTATTCTCATGTTGTTCGCCACCTGAAAATTATTCGGCATTATTGATTCTATTTTGTGATATATTTTTAGAGACTCTTCAGGCTCTCCATTTTTTTGCTTTGAAACCGCTCTTTCAAATTCAATTGTGATATCACTTGAGAAATTTTCGCTTTTCATTTTTGATCATCTCTCCCATAAAAACTCTAGCCAGCGCAGAGTTTAAAATATTCCACAACGAAAGATAACAAATGGAGTTTTTTACAGGATCTTCAGAAGATTATGTGCCCGAAAATCCCAACTGAACCTTTCCAATATCTGAATCTTCGGACTTTTTATCTGTATTTTATCTCGAAGAAGGCCAATCAGAAAATCTGATGCAACATCCTCATCCGGATTCCACCAATCAATACCTTGAAACGGCGGATAGATCGCCTTGCTGTAAGGCATATAGGCCGGCCCCGTGGTGCAGGGTATCAGATGGGCGATCTCATCATCCAAGTACGCTGCATAGGCGCTGTTCCGTGGCGCGATCAGTCCCAGCCCCTTGGCGCCGGCCCGGGTCATCGGCAGATCCCATCCTTCTCCGTGCGACATGCTCCAGTAATGGGTCGCCAGCTGGTAAAGGGTTGAGATGCCGGATTCATCATAACGCCCCATCAGGGCGGCGATTGGCGCCGCTTCTTCAAAACGGCGGCCGACCATACGGGCTGTCTGCTGAAGAAGCTGCGCGAACTCCTGCTGCAGGGTCGGACCACCCTTACCCAACTTCAAGATCAGGATTGCATCGTCATTGGCGCTCGTCGCCCGCAGCCAGACCCGCAGGAGTCCGTCGATGTTCTTGCGCGCGATGAAGTCCGAAATGTTGAGGATGCGCACGCGGTAATCGGCGATCGGCCGTCCGGTTGGCGCGAGGATGCTGCGCGGTGGGTCGGCTTCATCGCCAGGGTGGACATGGATGCCCGGCGGGCACACCCTCAGCCGGTCGTCCGGATGGCCGGTCTCAAGCCAAGCCTGTCGCGAGGATTCCGTCGGCACCACCACCAGGTCATGGGCGGCGTTCGCCCGTGCCCAGCTCTTCGGTATGCGGGTACCCTCGAACATGGTGTAGTTGACGGTCGGCACGCCGGGGATCGGCTCCACCAGCATCGGGGTTAGGAAGCTCAAAGCCGCGCGAGGACGGATGGGGGCATCGGCATTGCCCTCCGGCGGGCGCCAGCTTTCCGCCCCGGTCAGACCGAGCAGCCTCAGCGCCGCTCCCTGTCCGGCCATCTGGCGCACAAAGCGTTGCGCCAGATCACCATAGCCCGACAGGACCGAAAAAGGTCCCCGGACCACGATACCATCCGGTGCTCCGTCTGTTCTGCTGGCCTCGGCCGAAATGCCGGCGGACAGTTGAGCGCGTTCCAGGCTCTGGGCGATCTCTCCATGGCCGGGAAGACGCTGGGCCAGCGGCTTCAGCACGGCCTTTGCCTCGGCACTGCGTCCGCAGGAGAGTAGAACCTGCCCCAAGCGCATGGCCATATCGGCATTCTGCGGATCGAGTTGCAGGCCCTGGCGCAGCAGCGCTTCCGCATCGCCGTACCAGGCATCGGACATCAGCGACACGGCGGCGTTGAGATAGCCGGATGCCTGGTCGGGATGAAGCAGGATGATGCGGCGCAGGTGATTGGCTGCGGCCCCCAGCAGGCCCTGCCCATGCAAGAGAGATCCCAGCTCGGTGCTGAACAGCGGCTGGGCCGGCTGGAGCTTCACCGCCTTGCGCAGGTGGTCCGCGGCGGCCATGGTGTCGCCCAGCGCGCGATGGGCGAGCGCCAGATTGAACCAGCCTTCGGTGAAGGTGGGGTCGATCGTCAGGAGACGGGTGAAGATTGACACGGTCTCGTTCGCTCGCCCCAACCGGCACAGCACGACACCGCGTGTGTTGCGCGCCATCCAGTCCTGAGGCCTGACGGCCAAGACTGCATCCAGAACAGTCAAGGCCTGTTCGATCTTGCCGGCGCGGTAAAGCTCGACAGCGTGCTGTGTGGTCGGTTCCATCGCTCGTCCTACTCGCGGCCGGTCAAGAGGCTTGCTCAGGATGGTCGTCAGGGGTCCAGGGAGAGTAGGGCTGGACCCGCCCCGCCTCGGCATCGGGCTCGACGAACAGCCGGGCACGGGTGTTCAGCAAGGCGGCCAGCCGGCTGAAGCCGCTCTGGGCGCTGACGCCGAGGATATCGGCATTGGCCAGGACATGGAAATCCTGGAGATATTCCAGCCCAGCCCAAGGTTCCGCGATATCGTTCAGCGTCACCGGGTGGAAGGCGGCGAAGTCCTGGACAATGGCGGGATCGTCCGATGCGATGTAGAGCACCGGCCGGTCCAGATCCTTCCAGATCCCGTTCAGCCAGTCCACATACCACGCCGTCTCGGTGATGGTGTAGCGGAAAAGGACGAAATCGCCACGCCGGATGTGCAACGCCACCACCGTGTTGCCAAGCGCCCGCAGCCGCTCCACCGCCGGGGCGACCCAGGGCATCCATACCGGGCGCGGCTGGAACCAGGACTGGATGCGGGCGCGGTGGCGCTCCGGATAATGGTAGGGGCCGAGCGGTGACAGAATGTCGCAATCGGTCAGCGGCGTCCCGGAGGGCTGGTCGACCAGCTCGTTGATGATCCGGCGCGGGAAATAGAGTGGCCGGAGCGGAGCCGTCGGGCGTGGATCGTTGAGGCCGAAATAATAACCGCCGACCCAGTCCGGGGTCTCGAGTGTCAGGCCGTAGGTCTCGGCGTAAAGCCGCACCAGCATATATTCGAAGACATTGTGGGCGAAGCGGCCATGTGTCGCCAACGAGGAGGAGCCGACCCGCGGCCGGCTCGGGTCGGGATTGACCGGCCGCTTCAATTCCAGGCTCATCCCGGCCAATGTATGGCGCAGGGCGGCGATCGACTTGACGGTGAAGAAACGGCTGCCGTGGCTGTTGACCCGGTTCAAGAGAGCCAGGGCTTCGGCGTTGCGGCCTTCCTCAAGATCGATTTCGGCGATGGCGGTCAGGCATTCCGCGGCATAGGTGGTCGGGGACGGGGCATGCGGGTGCCTGAAGGTGCTGAAGAAGCGCCGCCCTTCATCCAGGCGTTTTTGCCGGATGAACAGCGTGGTCAGCATCTCAAGCGCGCTCGGCACATCGCTGCCCGGCACCGTCAAGGCGGCGCGCAAGCTGGCCTCGGCCTCGGCGTCATGCCCCAGATCGACGAACGCGGCGGCTTCCCGGACCAGGGCGGGAGCCAATCCATGGTCGACGGCGTGGCGGTAATGGGCCGCCGCCTCCGCCAAACGCCCCGTCGTGTAGAGCACATTGCCGTAATTGTAATGGGTATCCGCCGACGCCCATTGCACCCGCAACGACCGCTGATAGGCTTGCAGCGCCCGTTCCCGCTGGCCGAGTTCGGTCAGGATATTGCCCAGCGTCATCCAGGCCGACGTGAAGTCCGGCCGCAAGGCCAAGGCACGACGCTGCCCCGCCGCCGCCTGTTCCAACCGAACCGCCTGCTTGTGGGCGATGGCGAGATCGTGGTGAACGTCCGCATTGTCGGGTGTCAGGCTGCGGGTTCGCATCAGAGCGGCGATGGCCTGTTCCTGCGAGCGTGGACCGCCCTGCCCGCACAGCAGGACACCCAGCAGGTGGTAGCTTGCGGCGGAACCGGGATTGACGGCGATGGAGTGGCGATAGGCCGCGGCCGCGTCCTCGACGCGGCCGACGGCGCGGTAGGCGTTGCCGAGATTGGCGTGGGCTTCGGCGAAGTCATGCAGGATGGCGACGGCCTGCCGGATCAGGGCGATCCCCTCGTCGGGGTTCCCCAGCCGCCGCTCCACCAGCCCCAGCAGATGCAGGGCTTGCCCGTTGCGGCCGTCGACAGCCAGGATCCGCCGGTAGATTTCACGAGCCTCGCCAAGGCGGTCGGCCCGGTGATGATCGACCGCGACCTGCAATGCTTCGGCAACCGTTACCATGACGATCCAGTGGGGCTGGGAGAAGGGTGCGGCACCCTATCCTGACTGCCGGGAGGCTTCAACAGCATCGACGGCGGAAGTCTCGGCATCCTCGCGGCACCATCACACGGCCTGCCTGGCAAGCGGCATGATGGTCATACAAGCCTGTAAGCCCTCCGTCCGGCATTACTCGCAGAAAGTGGGAGACGATGGCGGAGCTGAAGCGAGCTTCCCGATGGCGGGTGATGAGAAAATCATGTCGTCCCGAATTCATGATGGGGTACGCATTTTCCAGGAGCGAGGCAATTGACCCTCATCAGGCGCTATTGTACATGGTCGAAGCGCGCAGGCGTTTCTGCAGTATTCAGAAAATTCTCCAGTGAGTCCTTTGATCTTTCGTTGCTCCGTTGATCGATTTCGGCGGGGGGTGGGCTCTGGAGACGTGCACCACAGGACGGGCCGGATTCATGACAAACGCCTTTTCCATTCCACGCGCCACATGGCCGGCTGGTCTTGCGGCCATTGCGGGGGCGATGGCAATTCTGATCGTGTCGGTGGGCTACTACAGCCTCTACATCGATAGCGGACTGAACACCGCCGATGATGGGATGTATGCCCAGATCGCTTATGAGCTTCTCCTCGGCACCGATCCGCACGAGCTGGCCTACCCCTATGGGCTGATGTGGTTCAAGCTTGGTCAGCTGGTATTCGCACTCACCGGACCGTCCTGGCACGCCGTCCAGATGATCTTCTATGCAACGATCACGGCAACCTCAGCGCTCCTCTATCTGACGGTCGCGCGCACCACCCGCAATCCTCCCCTCGCTTTCCTGGCGACCCTGATCGCGGTCCTGGTGCCCGCCTACCCAGCCACCGCTTTCTACCCCTTCTGCGCACTGCTCAACACCTGCCTCCAGCTGCGGTTGGCCGAACGCTGGCGGACCATGCGGCCGGTGGATGTGCTGGCTCCGGCCGTGGGATTGTCGGTCACGTTCCAGATCCGGGCCGACTTCGGCTTCCTCTTCTGCGTCCCATTGGCCGGCCTGCTGCTTCTTGGAGCTTGGTCCCGACGGGACGGCGCCTGGGAACGGCGCCTGACGGTCCTGGGGGCAAGCGCCTTGGCAACGCTCCTCGTCGTGCAGTCGCCTGTTCTGGTGCGGGCGGCGATGCGCGGCTATCTCGATCTGGTGACGATGGAGGTTCTGCATTATCCCATCGCCATCCTGAAGTATCTCCTGGCGGTGTTCCGCCCGTCGGCAGGTGCGGTGGATGCGTTTGCAGCCCAGCAGAGCGGGGCTGGAACCCTGCTGGCCCGCCCGGCACTCTCCGCATTGAGCGGCCTTTGGACAGCCCAACCGGATGCGTTGCTCGCCGTCCTGATCTATGGCCCCCTCCTGGTGTTCGGCCTGTTCGGCCTGGTGATCCTCTTTCGCTTGGCATTGTCTGGTGGCGAACGGGTGCCGGTTCTGTTGGTCGTCCTGGCCGGCGCTTTGGCGACATGGCCGCATTGTTTCCTGTTCCGGCCCGATCTCCCCCATGTCGCGAACTTCATGCCCGGCTTTCTGGTGCTGGCCTGTGTTCTCGTGACCGAAGCGCGTGCATTGTGCGGTCCCTCCCGGACGCTCGGAGCCGCTGTGGCTGGAAGCGTGGCGGTCCTGCCGCTGGTCATCGCCGTCTGTTTCCTGCAGCTTGGCCTTACCGCGCCGGGGACGGGGTCCATCGCCGGCTCCAGCCAGAGAACCGAACGCTTTACCGCCCAGACCGTCCCGGCGGTCCGCGTGTCTCCGCTCGAATACAGCCAGCTGGCAGGGGTGCGCGACCTCGTCACGGCGACAGCGGCCCCGGACGAGCGCATCGTCTGTGTGCCCTTCTGTCCAGGCATGGCGTTCATGACCGGCCACCGGATGCTGCTGCGTGAGTATTTCGTCGATGATTCCTTCCTGCTCCGCGATCCCGGCTGGATAGACCGGGCCATCGCGACGACCCGGGCAGCCCGACCTCCCGTCGTGGTGGTGGTGGATTGGGCCATCCAGGGAACGGAGCTGTCCCGTTTCCAGAACTGGGCGCACCGCTACATCGACGCCCTCATCGCCGATGGCTATGTCCGCCAGGATGTGCCAGGAGTCATGATCTACCGCCGCCCTCCCGGTTGACCGGGACGAAAGCATGACCATTGCGTGCCAGGCGACACGTCAAACTGGTCTTTCCGCATTTTCGGTGCAGCGTGAATGTGACCTTCCCCCGGCAGAAAGGACACCGGGTTAAGCGGCTCGAAGCTCGGCCTGGTCCGGGGTGATATAGCCGTGAGGTGGTCCTTGTTTCCGGGACAGTCGGATCTGAACCGCTCCGGGTTTGTCGGAGGCCATTTGGCTTGAGTCACACCGCGATGGCGACGTCCTCGACTTGAGCATAATAGCGCGCTTCGGCGTCGGCGGGAGGAATGTTGCCGATGGGTTCGAGCAGGTGCCGGTGGTTGAACCAGTCCATCCATTCCAGGGTGGCGAACTCGACGGCCTCCAGGGCGCGCCATGGGCCGCAGCGTCGGAACACCTCGGTCTTGTAGAGGCCGTTGATGGTCTCGGCCAAGGCGTTGTCGTGTTGTCTTGGTGCGCCGCGCCCAGCGCGGCAGGATCGCCGAGGTGAAGCGGATCCGCTCGCCAGCCTCGGTACCGCCGCGGTCGCGTACCTTGGCCCGACGGACCTCCACCGGCCCGATGCCAGTCTGGATGGTGCGTTCGGGGCCATGGCCGTGCCGCACGACCCGGTCGCGGCCGTCCGGCAATGTGATGTCCTTCAGGGACGCCAGGAAGGTTTCAACCTCCGCCTCGATCGCTTGCTCCAGTAGCCGGCGCGCACCGGTGCACAGGATGGCGGTCAGCGCATCCTCGATCTCCTCCGGCTGACGCAGCCGGACAACCTTGCTATCCTCGCTCATAGCGTATCGCTCCCTTGTGGAGGTTCTGGCAGGCTCGTCACCCGCCTCGATACGCCGCCCTATTCACACCGTCATCACCCAGATTCCCGCATAGCTCCCAGCCATCCAGGAGAAGCAGAAGGTCGTTCTCATCGGGGCTGAGCGTCTTCAAAGGACGCCGGTCGACACCGGGCACAAGCCCGGCAACGAGCCACGTGGACAGGCTCATTTCAATGACCGCAACCAGGGTTTCGTCGGGAACGAAGGTGGCCGTCGAGCGGCCGATCTCGGGCTGCTGCATGGGAGCGTCTCCATCGGTTCCAAATGCCTCAGCGTGACGCAACGTCACGCCGTCCCATAGCATCTGGAAACAATGGCGGCTCTCGGCGATGATCCAATCGTCAGCCTGCCTGCCGTGGCCGTCTGACGCCCACGACCAGATCGCGGGGACCTATGATGATGCGTTTGCCCAATCCTACACCATGCCTCGGGACACGATCTTCTCCCCAGGATGGACGACCCTGCCCTTCAGCGCGCGGCATGCTCCCCGGCCAGGGCCGCTGGATTGTAGGCTGCTAGCACCTCGCGGACAGGGCCGAAGGCCTGCACTTGACCGTTGGCCATGTAGACGGCCTTTGTGCACCATTCCAGCAGAAGCTGTTCGTTGTGCGAGGCCAGCACCAGGATGTTCGACTGGTTGACGAAGCGGCTGAGACGCTGGCGGGCCTTTTCGAAGAACTGGGCGTCGCCGGCCAGAACCCACTCGTCCATCAGCAGGATTTCTGGGGTCGCGCAGGTCGCCACCGCAAAGGCCAGGCGCAGTTGCATGCCGGAGGAGTAGGTCCGCATCGGCATGGACAGGAACTCGCCGAGTTCGGTGAAGGCGGCGATCTCCTCGATGTGCTGGCGAATCTCGCTCGGAGACATGCCCATGTAAAGGCCACGGAACAGGATGTTCTCATAGCCGGTGGCATCCATGTTGAGGCCCAGATGGATGTCGAACAGCGGCGCCACGCGGCCGTTGATCTCTATCTCGCCGGCCACCGGTTCATACACCCCGCCCATGACGCGCAGCAGGGTGGTCTTGCCCGCCCCGTTGGGGCCGATCAGACCAACCCGGTCGCCATGGCTGATCTCCAGATTGATGCGTTGCAGGGCCTGGACGACGACGCGGTGGCCTTGGGTTTCCCGCAGGCGGCGATGGCCGCCGCCAACCCCCATGACCATCTTCTTCAGCGACCGGTTGCTGCCCTGGTAGATGGGAAACTCGACCGTAACATCACGCAGACGGATTGAGCTCATCGCATTCACAGCCAGTAAGCGATTCGGGCGCGGAAACGCGCGAAGAAGGGAAAGGCCACCAGCCACGACACCGCCGCCGTGCCGAGCGCCATGCTCCACAGTGCGGCTGGCGGCAGTTGGCCCATCAGCGGAGCCCGCACGATCTCGATCAGGGCGTAGAACGGGTTCAGATACGCCCAGGACAGATTTTCCTTGAGCGCTTCCGGCCGCCAGATGATCGGGGTGACGAAGAACAGCAGTTGCAGCAGGCTCTGTACGATGGGCGCCACATCCCGGAAGCGGGCGCAGATCATCCCGAGAAAGACAGCCACCGGGATCGTGGTGAACACCAACATGACGACCCCGGGCAGCGCCAGCAACGCGTCCCAGCCCAGCTCGACCTGGCAATAGAGGGCCACCGCGATATAGACCGGAATGTGATGGGCAAAGATGATGAAGTTCCGGGCGATCAGGCGGTAGACATGCACAGAAAACGGCATCCGAATTTGCTTGATGACCGATTCATTACCCAAGAAAACGCCACAGAATTCAGTGATCATACCGGAGATCAAACCCCAGATCAGAATTCCGAGCGACAGGAACGGCAAATAGGATTGCATGTCGATGGCAAAGATATGGGAATAGACCGTGCCGATCGACGCCACCATCACAGCCGTGCTGATGGTGATCCAGAATGGCCCCAGAAGCGAGCCCCTGTATTTCTGTTTGATATCGAACCAGGCCATCAAGCCCCACAGTCCCCAGAGCCTTGCTCCTTGAACAAGGTCGCTGACCGCAACGCGCAAACGGCTCTTGCCGCTCAAGCTGCGAACAGGGGACTGCTCGCTGAGGATAGCGGGATGTTTTCCCATGTACATTTGGCAATGCCTTACGATCAGCGGCACCCAGCCAGGGCTGGGGCACCGTAACACAGCGCTCTAGGCCTTTGAAGCAGCACCCCGGCACCATCGGGAACAGAGGCTCCCCGCGAGGAGAGGGAGCCCATTTTTCGGCCCGCGACGGTTCCCAGCCCCATCCGTCAGGCCATGGCCAGACTGCTCCGACGGCGCTCCATTTCAGCATCGATGAGCTTGTGCACCATGGCCGGCATCTTGGTTTCCGCCTGCCAGTCAAGCAGCCGCTTGGCCTTTTGCGGGTTGCCGACGCTGTGGGTAATGTCGGACGGCCGCAGCAGGCCGGCATCGATCTCGACATGGCTGCGCCAATCGAGGCCGAAATAGGCGAAAGCGGCGTTGACGAACTCCTCCAATGGATGGGCCTCGCCGGTGGCGATGACGAAATCCTCCGGCTGGTCGTGGTTCAGCATGCGCCACATCGCATCGACATATTCCGGAGCCCATCCCCAATCGCGCTCGATCGCCAACTGGCCGAGCTGTAGGCGGTCGGTCTTTCTCTCGGCGATGTCTGCGGCCCCGCGCACGATCTTCTGCGTCACGTAACGGGATGGGCGCAGTGGAGATTCGTGGTTGAACAGGATGCCGGAGCAGGCGAACAGGTTGTAGGATTCGCGGTAATTGGCCACCGCCCAATAGGCCGCGGCCTTTCCTACCCCATAGGGGCTGCGCGGGTGGAACGGATGGCTCTCATCCGCCGCGCTCTTTTCCGTGTTGCCGAAGCATTCGCTGGAAGACGCATTGTAGAAACGCGTCTCGATGCCGAGGAAACGGATCGCCTCCAGGATGTTGACGGTGCCGAGCGTGGTGCTGCTCAGGGTTTCCACCGGCTGTTCGAAGGACAGACCGACCGAGGATTGACCGGCGAGGTTGTAAATCTCGCTCGGCCGAACCTCATGGATGACCTGGACGACGCTACGGAAGTCCGTCAACACCGCGGAATGCAGGCGCACCCGTTCGAACAGCCCCAGCCGGCGCAGGTTGGTGAAGCCGGAGGCCTCGCGGTCGCGCGAGGTCCCGTGCACGCTGTAACCGTGCTCCAGCAACAGCTGCGCCAACCAGGAGCCATCCTGCCCGGCGATGCCGAAGATCAGCGCCGTTTTGGGGGCGGTCTTCATTCGGTCAGAAGGCTCTGGACAAGCGGTGACCCGGCGGGCGCGCGCCCGGCGATCGTCGCCAGATCCGCCTCCATCATTTCCCGCACCAGATCGCGGAAGCTGGTGGTGTGGCTCCAGCCGAGCTTGGCCTTGGCCTTGGACGGGTCGCCCAGCAGCAGATCCACCTCGGTCGGGCGGAAATAGGCCGGATCGATGCGCACGACGGTCTTGCCGGAGGCGGTGTCGACGCCAACCTCGTCCACGCCGCTGCCGCGCCACTCAAGGCTGCGGCCGACATGCTCAAAGGCGAGCTCGACGAAGTGCCGCACCGACTGGGTCTGGCCGGTGGCCAGCACGTAATCGTCGGGCTGGTCCTGCTGGAGCATGCGCCACATGCCCTCGACGTAATCGCGCGCATGGCCCCAGTCGCGCTGGGCGTCCAGATTGCCGAGATACAGGCAATCCTGCTTGCCGGCTTCGATCGAGGCGACCGCGCGGGTGATCTTGCGGGTGACGAAGGTCTCGCCGCGGATCGGGCTCTCATGGTTGAACAGGATGCCGTTGGAGGCATGCATGCCGTAGGCCTCGCGGTAGTTCACCGTGATCCAGTAGGCATAGAGCTTGGCGGCGGCGTAGGGGCTGCGCGGGTAGAAGGGGGTCGTCTCCTTCTGCGGCGTCTCCTGCACCTTGCCATACAGTTCGGAGGTGGAGGCCTGATAGAAACGCGCGGTCTTCTCCAGGCCCAGGATGCGGATCGCCTCCAGCAGACGCAGGGTGCCGATGCCGTCGGCGTTGGCCGTGTATTCCGGCGTCTCGAAGGAGACCTGGACATGGCTCTGCGCGGCGAGGTTGTAGATCTCGTGCGGCTGGATCTGCTGGACCAGACGGATCAGGTTGGTCGAGTCCGTCAAGTCACCGTAATGCATGAAGAAGGACACGTCCTTCTCATGCGGGTCACGATAGAGATGTTCGACACGGCCTGTGTTGAAGGACGAAGAGCGCCGCTTGAGGCCATGCACGACGTATCCTTTGCTGAGCAGGAGCTCGGAGAGATACGCACCATCCTGACCGGTCACGCCGGTGATCAGGGCAACCTTACGCACTTGCATCATCCTTCCGCTTGGAGCATCCACACCACGAACATGTCCAGGGCGCGCGGCCTTTGGACAGGGGGGCTAGACCGCACAGAGTTCGGGCGGATCCGGCGCCTTCATGTATCGTCAAAGCTTTTGGCATGGCAAGATGTTTGATGTCGCGCTCCCCCAGAAGGGGGGGGGAGGGGCGGCATCCCACCTCCAAAGCGCGCCGCTTGGCCTTCCCGGAAGCGGAGGACACCCCCGAAGACCGGCAGGCCGCACGGACGTCTCCCGGCCTCATTCCCAGTTTTGTTCCGAGACCTATTCCAGGCTGCGCGCCACCCGGAAGCCGATGTCGTTGCTCCGGTAGGCGGGGTCGGCCCAGTTCCGGTTCGCCGCCCGCGCGGCGGTCATGACCTGATACCAGGAGCCGCCACGCAGTACCCGATACTGGCATGACCCGGCCGTCCAGGCGCCGCCATCGGCGGGCGCCCCGTCATAGGACGGGCTGTAGCAGTCCTCCACCCATTCCCACACATTGCCGTGAACATCCTGCAACCCGAATGCATTGGGCGCGAAGCTGCCGACGGGCACGGTGCTCCGCCGATAGGCGAAATGCTCGCGGGAGTGCGGGTCGAGCAGATTGGCCTGGCTGGCGCCGATCTCCGATCCGCTGTGAAAGGGGGTGGCCGTTCCGGCCCTTGCGGCATACTCCCATTCCGCTTCGCTCAGCAGCCGATAGCGCTGTCCCGTCTTGCGCCCCAGCCACCGCACATAGGATTGGGCGTCATTCCAGGAGACGCCGATCACCGGCCGCTCGCCCCGTCCCCAGCCGAAATCCGCCGGACGATGACCCTGGCAGCCGCCATCGGCCACACAGGCATCCCATTGGCCGAAGGTGATCTCGGTTTTCCCGACGGCGAAGGCCCGGCCGATGGTGATGGGGTGGCGGGGCGCCTCGTCCGGGCGGTGACCCGGCTCATCCGCCGGAGAGCCCATCAGTGCCTGTCCCGCCGGAATCATCACCATCTCCGGGCAAACCGGTGTGCCGCGGGGGGTGAGATCCGCGCAATCGCGCAATCCTGTCGGATCAGCGGCCGCGGCACCGGACAAATTCGCGATCAGGACGATCCACAGCCCGGCCGCGGCGGCCAGGGCGGGAAGAGAGGAGGAGCGCATGTCCATCAGATCATCGCGTCATGGCGGCGCAAGGCGCCTTGCCGGTTGCGGGATCGGCCGGCGCGGCCAGCACGAACCGTCCGAATTGGGCGTCGTCGGAGAGGAGGCACAGCGCCGGGGCCCGTCCGGAGGGAGGAACCATGGTCAGGGTGATCTGGAAACCCGACCAGAGAAGGGCGGGATCCTTGAAAAAGGTGGCGACGTCGGGGCGCCGGAGGCTGATCGCCGACACCACCGTGGTGCCCGGCGGGGCGATCAGGGTCAGGCTGTGGGTGGGGTCGTCCATCGACAGCTTGGCCCAGCCCGACAGCACGAGGGTGGCGGGGGTTCCCGCCGGCGCGCTGTCCATGCTGACCATGTCGAGCGAGCCTCCCGGCTCGAACATGCCGTCGGCCCGCTCCACCACCTGGACCCGGATCTGTTCGGGCTGCAGATAATAGCGCTCGGCGATGTGCCCGATCATGGTGGGAACGAACAGGAAGGGCAGCCCGGCGATGACGAGCCGGGCCGCGGCTTGCGGGACGCCGCCCGCCCACCACCTCCCGAACGGCAGCAGAACCAGGCCGCACATCAGCGCCAGCGGCAGGAAATAGCGGCCCTGGACCCCGAGGACCACCGGGCCGGCGACATCGGTCCAGGTCAGATACTGGATGGCGAAGATCGCCGCCGCCGCCAGCAGGATGCCGCCCGCCGCCGCCGCCCTCACCGGGGCGGCGGCCATGCGACCGGGGGCCTGACCGCCGAGCGTGGCCACCATCGCAAGAGCGAGGCCGATGGCCGCGGCGCCATGCAGCCATCGCGGCAGGATCACGTCGAACCAGCCGAGCGTCCCGACGAACTGCTCGGCATAGGAGGAGGCGTATCGGGTCAGGGTGTCGACCGCGATGGGCAGTATCCGGCCCGGGGATTCCAGGAGCCGGTGGAGCTGGGCCGTCGGATTGGGAAAGACGTCCGGCTGGTCGATCACCACCTGCGCCAGCGTCGCCGCCAACAGCGACCATCCCACGACAACCCCGACGACGGTTCCCGCGCCGGCCAGCCGGTGACGCCACGCCACGCCGGGCAAGGCGAGGATCAGCAGGGCGAGCGGGGCATAGGGCGGGCGGGCGGCGGACGCCACGGCCAGGCACAGGCACAGAAGCGCCAGGGACCCCCGCGACCAGCCGCCGAAGGCGAGGCCACGGGTCACCAGCGCCACCGCCAGGGCGGTCAGGGCCAGGATCATGCCGTCCTGCGAGACCGCGGCCATCTGCCCCAACGCCATCGGCAAGGTCAGGACGGCAAAGAGCAGCGGCGCCGGGGCGCCGGCGATGGCGATGGCCGCGGTGGCGATGGCGACGGCGATCAGCCCGTTGACCGCACGGGTCAGGTGCAAAGTCTCGACCAGGGGAAGCCCGGCCAGTTTGCCGGCCGTCACCACGGCGATGGCGGGAAGATAGCAGAAGGGGGAATAGATCGAGGTGTTGGGGAACTGGTTGAGCGTCGGTTCCCCTCCCCAGCCCAGCCGCTCGGCCCGCACCAGCATGTCCGACGACACCTTCCGCTCGGGATGGAAGGGCAGCAGGGCAAAGGGCGCATGGGCCTGCTCGATATGGGCGTCCACCGCTCCGCCGCTGTAGCCGCGGCCGAAGCGGTGGCCGATCAACCCGCCCCGGGAGAGCTGGTCAATGCGCTGGAAATGCGCGAGCTCGTCAGGGTTCTGGAAGGGGGGCATGAGCCAGGCCAGGGTGAGCACCGTGCTGGCGGCCAGACAGAAATAGATCAGCGCCAGGTTGCGGGTGACCGCTCCGATGCGGGTGCCCAGGCCGGACAGCAGGGCGGCCGCCCCGTTTCCACGGCCTGTGGGCCGGGGAGTGGCCGGATGGCCGCCATCCCTGTCGAGCGCATCGCGTGGGGGATGGTGTTTTGAACTCCACGCAGGCATGGCGGTCGGTCTCGATCAGCGTCGGTTCGCGGCTGCCCAGGGTGGCAATGACTGTGGCCGCGTCAGGTTTTGCGACCAACTCCATAGGAGGAGGCGCTCCGGATTGTCAATCACAACATCCCGGCTTGTGACCGGCTTGTGAATTGATGAGGGCAAGCAAAGGATTGCCGCAGTCAATCCCGATCAACTTCACGCTGATGGTCTGGGAGGATGGTCCGGAACGAGTATGCTTTGCAGCCTGTCCTGTCCTTCAGGATTTCCCGGTGACGGCCCGCGGGCCGCAGCATCCGGTCCGACATGGCGATTTCCCCCGGACAAGGCGGTTGATTTCACCATCCCCCAGGGTATGATCCGCCGGCGTCAGCCGATGGTCCTCTCCCAAGAATGGTCTGTCCCGCCAGCATCGCTCCGGACCCGTCCGGGCGGGGACGCCCGATCGTTCCTCTTGGCCCCAGGATCCCGCTTCCGTCAAAGCGGCAGGCTTCCCGGCTTGCGGGAACCGGCCGACCGTGCAGCCCTTCTTTTTCAGAGAGGCCGATGGCCATGTCCTCCGAGCCCTTGCCGACCACGTCCCTGTCCGCGGCGCCGTCCAACGATCCCGCCACGCCCGCCGCCCTTGCCCTGGCCGGCTATGACGAGGGGTGGGACAGCAAATGGACCGACATGCGCCGCTACGGTCCGACCGGACGCCATTTGCGCCGCATCATCACCCGCCTGATCGCCGCCCTGCCGATCAGCACGGTGCTAGACGTGGGGTGCGGCGAGGGCTCGCTCATCCAGATGCTGAGGCCGGCAAAACCGGCGCACTATGCCGGGGCCGATTTTTCCGAGAGCGCGCTGCGCATCGCCCGGCAGCGCACGCCGGACGCCGAGTTCTTCCGCCTCGACCTGACCGAAGGGGCGCTCGAGCGCCGGTTCGACCTCGTCCTGTGCACCGATGTGGTCGAACACATCAAGGATGACGTGACCGCCATCGCCAACCTGGCCCGCATGACCGGGAAATACCTGCTGGTCGCGACGATGCAAGGGCGCATGCGCCCTTATGAGACCAGTGTCGGGCATGTGCGCAACTACCGCCATGGCGAGTTGCAGGCGAAGATCGAGGCGACCGGCCTGACGATCGAGCGGGTGGTCGAATGGGGATTCCCCTTCTACTCGCCGCTGTACCGCGACCTGCTGACCCTGACTGGCGCGCGCGGCACCGAAGGCCGGTACGGCATGGTCCGGCGTCTCATCACCACCGCGCTCTACGGCCTGTTCCTGGCCAACCGCTGGACACGCGGCGACTATATCTTCGTGCTGGCGCGCCGGCCCGATCCGCAGCCTTGATCATCGCCTGAGCCGTTGTTCCGGCCGGCCGGCGCCTCACCCCGCCGACCGCAACGCGGCCTTGCCGGCGATGCCCCGCTCGACGAGTTCCAGAAAGGACAGGGCGGCCGAGCGCCAGGAGAAATGCTCCTCGACCCGCCGGCGGCCCCGGTCGCCGAGCGCGCGCCTGGCCATCGGGTCGGCCGTCAGGCGGAGAAGCGCGCCGGCGAGGGCGTCCGGCTGTTCGGGCGGAACCAGGAAGCCGGTCTCGCCCTCCACCACCAGATCACGCGCGCCGGCCACGGCGGAGGCGACCACCGGCAGCCCGCTGGCCATCGCCTCCAGCACCACGTTGGGCATGCCCTCGTCGCGCGAGGGCAGGACGAAGATGTCGACGGTGCGGTACAGCCCGGCCAGCACCGCGCGGTCGAGCCAGCCATGCAGACGTACCCGCCCCGCCAGCCCGAGCCTGGCGGCCTGCTCCTCCAACGCCGTGCGCCAGCCGCCATCGCCGACCACGTCGAGTTCCACGCCGGCCAGCTCCGGGCGGGCCAGGGCGTCGATCAGCACGTCGATGCCCTTTTGCGCGACCAGGCGACCGACCGCCAGCAGCCGCACCGGGCGCCCCGCCGCGCCGGCTTCGCTCCCGGCTTCTATTCCGGCTTCCGGCGATGCCGGGTGGAACAGCGTGCTGTCGACCCCGTTGGGAATGACCGGGACTTCGAGCTCGGGCATGAAGGCGCGGGCGAGTTCGGCCAGGCCCGGGCTGTTGGCGGTGACCGCCGCACCCTGGCGCCACACCGAGCGGGTGAAGGGCGCCAGCAGCCGGTGGAAACGGTCGATCCCCTCGCAGCGGAAGCCCGGCACATCGCCGCCGCGCAGGCAGACGACATAGGGCACGCCGGTCAGATGGCGCAGCCACCAGGTGGCCGGCCCGCAGGGAATGCCATTGAAGGCGAGCGCCGCGTCGGGCCGCCAGCGGGCCGCCAGCACCGGGGAGACGAGCGCGGCGCCCGCCATATAGGCGGCCATCTCGCCGACACGGGCGCGGTGCAGCCGCTGGCGGAAGGCGGGCAGACGGTGGATCACCGCGCCATCGGTCTCTTCGCGCCAAGGCAGGCCGGTGAAATGGCTGGTCAGAACCCGCACCTCGCACCCCATCGCCGTCCATTCGCGGATCAGGTGCCGGCTTGCGGTGGCCGCTCCCCCGCCGATCGGCGGGTACTCGTAATTGAGAAACAGCAATTTCACAGCGCAATCCCCGTCACGCCAGCGGCACAAAAGGCGGAGGTGGCCTTGAGTCGGTCAGGAAGCCTGTCACCGCATCCGTCAAGGCGGCTCATCGGCTGGCGTCCGTCATCGCCATCGTGTGCGGATCGCCGGTGCCGGACCTGCCGCCGCGGTGCGTCCGGCCGGCGGCATCGCCACCCTTGCCCAGCCGCTCGCCGACCAGATACAGCGGGCGGCTTTTCACCTCGCCATAGATGCGGCCGATATATTCGCCCATCACTCCGAAGCAGAAGAGCTGCAAGCCGGAAAACAGCAGGCCGATGAGGAAGACCGAAAGCGGATCGGGAACCCAGCGCCCGGTGGACATCCACCAGGCCAAGGCCCCCGCCATCCCAAGGATCGAGGACAGCAAGGTGACCAGTCCGACGATCGAGACGATGCGCAGGGGCACCGCCGAGGAGGAGACCAGCCCGTCGAGCGCCAGCCGCACCATCTTGCGCAGCGGGTATTTGGTGACGCCCGCATAGCGGCGCTCGCGGTGATAGGGAACCGCCTCCTGCCGGTAGCCCAGCCAGCTGATCATGGCCCGCAGCAGACGGTGCTGTTCGGGCATGGAGCGCACCACATCGACCACGGTGCGGTCCATCAGCCGGAAATCGCCGACGTTGGAGGGGATGTGCACGTCGGAAATGGCGTTGATCAGCCAATAGAAGGCTTTCGCGGTGATCAGCTTGAACCGTCCCTCGCCCTCGCGTGACAGGCGCTGCCCATACACCACCTGGGCGCCGTGGCGCCATCGCTCCAGCATGGGCAGGATGGTTTCGGGCGGGTCCTGCAGATCGGCGTCGATGATGACCACGGCGTCGCCCTCGACATGGTCCAGACCGGCGGTCAGCGCCATCTGATGGCCGAAGCAGCGCGACAGCCGCAGCACAGCCACCCGCGGGTCACGCTTGCAGATCTCGTGCAGGATGAGGGGAGTGCGGTCGGTGCTGCCATCATCCACATAGATGAATTCCAGCTCCTCGTCGATCCCTTCGAGCGCCGCGCACAGCCGCCGGTGGAACTCGGCGATGACCCCTTCTTCGTTATGGCAGGGGGCGATGACGGAAAGCATCCGCGTGTTCATGACTCACCAGCTTCCTACCGGAGCGGCGCAGGTCCCATCCGGCCATGTCCGCGGCAACAGGCAGTCCGCCGCTTCCCTTTCCTAGCGGCTCTCCCCTTGAAGTCAATTGCAATCTCCCGGCGCAGGCGGGTCCCGCCGGGGCTGTCGGACGGCGCCCCGGCCCGGTGGCCGCCGTCGCCCCGAGGCGGTCGGGCGCTTTTCCTCTTCGTCGCGAAACCGCCGGATGATATGAGCGGCCGGCCGGGGGGATCCTCCGCCAGACGCCACATCATCAGCCGCGATCACGGGTGCACAATGTCCGACGAAGCCTCTCGTTTGCCGGCCGCGGCGGTTGCCCAGCCCCCCGATGCGGCCCGAAGCGAGGTGAGCGGTCCGCGCGGCGAGGCCATGTGGTTGCAAGAGGCGCTCAGCCGGCAGCCCCTGCCGCGCGGGCTGGAGGCGCTTTGCCAGGGGCCGCTGGATTTGGCGGCCGCCCTTCAGGATGCCCAGCACCATCATGTCGAAGGACGTCTGCTGTTGGCCCGCCTGCTGTACGACGCCATCCTGGCGCTGGAGCCGGGGCATCACGATGCCCTGCACGGGCTGGCCCTCGTGCTGATCCAGCGCGGCGATGCGATGGGCGGCCTGGAGCTTCTCGGGCGGGCGGTCGACCGGCATGGCATGACCGCCCCGCTCGACCAGACCTTCGGGTGGCTGACCGCCTTGGCCTTGGAGCAGCTGGCCCAGAGCGCGCCCGATGCCGGGACGGACAGGCTGGCACGCCATCTCCAGGCCCTGGCCCCGCTGCTGCCCAAGCTCCGGCGGTCGCCGGCCGCCTATGCGCAGCTCCTTCAGCATTTCGCCGCCGCTTCCTCGCTGCGCGGCAAGGAGGGCCGTCCCGGCGAGGCGCTCGGCTTTGCCAGGGTGGCGGCCTGCATCGATCCGGCCCGCTTCGAGATCCTGTTCAATCTCGGCTATTTCACCGAGATGAGCGGGGGATTCGAGGATGCCGCCGGCCTCTACCGCCGTGCCGCGGTGGCGGCGGGCGATCGCAGCCGCCACGCGCATGCCGGCATGATGCTGATGCATCTGTTCTTCCGGCTTGGGCGGTGGGACGCGTTCAAGGAACTGCTGGCGCTCAAATACGAGTATGAGCCCGTCCGCTGGTGGACCACCCATTGGCCGATCCCGCTGTGGGATGGTCACATCCGCCCGGGCGCCCGCATCATCATCCATGGCGAGTCCGGCTTCGGGGATGTCATCCAGTGCCTGCGCTACGCCGATTACCTGGACCGGCACGGCATGACGGCGCATGTCGTCTGCGTGCCGGCGCTGAAGGCGCTGTGCGCGTTGGGCAAAGGGGTGACCAGCGTGGTGAGCCAGGGCGACCGCCTGCCCGCCGCCGACTTCCGGGTGCAGTCCTTCGACCTGTTCTACATGCTCGAGACCGACCCGGCCCGTTGCTTCGGCAGCGCCGCCTACATCGACATCGCCAAAAGCCCGCACCGGGCGCCGATGCTGGAGCGCCGGCAGGAGGAGTTCCTGATCGGCATCAAATGGACCACCACCGACCCCGGCAAGGACTTGCCGCTGGCGCTGTTCGCCAAGCTGCTGATGCGCGACGGCATCCGGCTGATCAGCCTGCAACCGGAGCCGCCCGACGAGGCGGCGGCCGGTCTGGGCCTGACGGTCGAGCGGCCGCTCGATCCCTATTTCGCCGATCGCGAGCAGGCCTTCGTCAGCACGGCCTGGGTGATCCACCAGATGGATCTGGTGATCACGGCGGACAGCGTGATCGCGCATCTGGCGGGCGCTGTCGGGGCGCCGACCTGGGTCGCCCTGCGCCCGGTTCCGGATTGCCGCTGGCTGGTCGATCGCGGCGACAGCCCCTTCTACGACAGCGCCACCCTGTTCCGTCAGCGGCCCGATGAGCCATGGTCGGCGGTCTTCGACCGCATGGCCGGGGCCTTGCGCCGGCATCTGGGGCTGGCCGACGCCGCCTGAGCGCAAGGCGGCCCGGAGGGCGGGCCTTGCCAAACGCGGGGTCATGGGATATTGCGCCTGCAGTCCCAAAGGAAGGTGAAGGGTTCAGGATGCCGGTCTCCTTCGACAACGCCGCACCTCCGTTTGGACAGTTCGCCGGCCGGGCCAAATGGCTGCTCGCGGCCAAGGCGGCCGTCACCCTGGCCGTGGTGGTCTGGCTGCTGCGCCGGGTCGACTGGCTGCTGGCGGTGCAGCGGCTCGAACAGGCGGACAAGGGCTGGTTGTTCGCCGGGTTCCTTCTGGTCTGCGGCGGCCTGCTGGTGACCGCCATCCGCTGGCAGGGCGCCTGCGCCGCCGTCAACCTGTCCCTGCCCTTCGGCCAGGCCGTCCATCACAGCTGGGTCGGCCAGTTCTTCGGCCAGGTCCTGCCGGCCGGGGTCGGGGTGGACGCCGTGCGCGGCTGGCTGGCCTACCGGTCCGGCCATGCCGCCGACGCGGTGGTGGCCAGCCTGCTGCTGGACCGTCTGGCCGGACTGCTTGGATTGTTGTTGCTCGACCTCGTCGCCGCCGTGGCGCTGCTTCATGATGCCGCTCCCGACTTCGCCTTGGCCGGGCTGCTCGCCGGCGGCGTGATGGTCGGTGGTTTTGGCGGCCTCCTGCTGCTCAATCGCGTCCCGCTGCCGGCAAGGATCCGGCTGCGGGCGCTCGATACGGTCCAGGCGATGCTGAAGGGGGCGGAAAAGGGCGTCGCTACCCTGGCGGCGGCCAGGACGCTCGCCTTGTCGGTGCTGGTCCAGATGTTGTTCGTCGGCGCGGTGCTGCTGCTGGCCCGCGGCCTTGGCGCGCCGATCGGCATCCAGGCCGGCTTCGCCGTGGTGCCGATCGCGCTGACCCTGGCCTCGCTGCCCATCTCCCTGAACGGCTGGGGCATTCGCGAGGGCGCCATGGTCGCCGGACTGCATGCCCAGGGGATCGGCACGGACGACGCCTTCCTGGTCTCGGTTCTGTTGGGCACCGCCTTGCTGATCGGCTCACTGCCCGGCGGGGTGTTGTGGCTGGTCAAGCCGCCGGAGCCCCGCCCGTCCGCCCGCCGGTGACCGGCCGGGCCCCCCACCGGCGCCCCTCCCGGCGCCCATGCAGGGGGTCCCGGCGGCGCCCTTGCGGCGTTCGGCCGCAGACGGTCATGCAGCCGGCGGCGGCCTGTCCGCCCCCGCCCGTCCCGGTCATCGCCTTGTGGCGGTCGACAGCGCCGTGCTATGAGCCTCGCCCATGAATCTCAAGGCGCTCAAACAAGCCGACTACTGGATCGGATCGGTTCTGGCCATCCTGTTCACCCCGGTGGTCTGGGCGGCGCACAAGCTCCTGCGGCGGGATCACACCCCTGAGATCCGCGGCCAGCTGGTGGTGGTGAAGATCCTCGGCGGCGGCAGCCTGCTGATCGCCCTGCCCGCCCTGTTGGCCTTGCGCGACCGCTATCCCGACCGGCGCCTGACCCTGCTCTGCTCCCCGGCGGTCAAGAAATTCGCCGAGCTGACCGGCGTCTTCGACGATTACGCGGTGATCTCGACCGACCGCCTCGGCCGCTTCCTGCTCAGCTGCCTGCATGTCGCGCGCATGGTCTTCCGGGCCGACACGATCATCAATTTCGAAATGCATTCGAAACTGACCAGTGTCTTCTGCCTGCTCACCCTCGCGCGCAACCGCATTGGGCTGACCTTGAGCTGGAATCAATGGCAGAACAACCTGAGCACGCACTCGCTGTTCTACAATGACAGCGCGCCGATCTATCTCGCCTACGCCCAGATCGCCCGGCTGCTCGGCGGCCAGGTGCCATCGATGGAGGAGGCCGCCCGCCGCTTCCGCGCCCATAACGGCCTGGAGACGCCGCGGCCGGTACCGGCGGAGTTTCCGCGCCCGGTGCTCGCCCTGGCGCCCTACTGTTCCGATCTGGTGCCCGAGCGTGAGTTCAAGGACGCCGAATGGGCCAGCCTGATCAGGCGGAGCCATCCGGAGGCGGCGGGCAGCCTGCTCATCCTGGGCGGTCCGGCCGAGCGGGAGCGCGCCGCGCGCAGCCAGGACGCGCTCGCCGCCGCCCTGCCCGGTTGGCGGGTGGTCAGCTTGGCGGGTCAGGAGAGTCTTGCCGGCTCCGCCCGCTGGCTCACGGGCGTGGATGAGCTGCTGACCATCGACTCCGGCGTCAACCACATCGCCCGTCTTCTGCAGGTTCCGATCACCTCCTACTGGGGGCCGACCGAGCCATATCGGCGGCTTGCCCCCTTCACGGAGCGGGCGCGCGAGACGGTCGTCTACCGGAAATGCTTCTGCGCGCCCTGTGTCCACACCATGGACACCGCACCGTGCCGGGGCAACAACATCTGCATGCAGCAGCACCTCGCCCCGCAGGATGGCCGCGCGGCCGAAGCGGGTTGGGTGATCCGCGGAGAGTCGTCGTGAGCCGCCAGAAGATCGGCATTGTCGGATCGGGTCCCTCCGGAGCGGCGGTCGCCCACCGCTTCCTGGAGGCCGGGTACGAGGTCACCGTCATCGACGTCGGCCTTGAGATCGAAGAGCATCTGGAACCCTTCACCCGGGCCGACGGGCCGGTCGACCGCGACCGCTTCCTGGACGCGGTCACCGCCCAACGCCGCCGCGTGGTCGGCGCGAGCGCCAGCCTGCCGCCGAAGCTGCCCTTCGGCTCCGATTTCGTCTACCGCTCGATCCCGGTCAATCGCCTGTCCGCCGGGGCGGGTCTGCACATCGAGACCTCGCTGGCGCTCGGCGGGCTCAGCAACGCCTGGGGCGCCAATGTGTGCGCCGTGGCCCAGCGCGACATGACGGACTGGCCGTTTCCCGCCAGCGATCTCACCCCCCATTTCGCCGCGCTCGACGCCATCGTCGATGTCAGCGGGGTGGTCGATGGCATCGACGAGCTCTATGACGCCCGCCTGTCGGCCCAGCCCCATCATCCGCTGAGCCTGCATGGGCAGCGCATCCTCGCAGGCGTCGCGGACGGGCGGGAGGCTCTCGCCGTGGCGGGCCTGCGCTGCGGGCGCGCCAAGCTCGCCGTCGGGCCGAAGCATTCCATCAATGGCATGGGCTGCACCTCCTGCGGCCTGTGCATGCATGGCTGTCCGCACCGGGCCATCTTCAACGCCGCCGATGTCATCGGCTCCCTGGCGGGCCGCCCCGGCTTCCGCTATCTGAAAGGGCGCTACGTCTCGCGCTATGTCGAGGGAGAGGACGGCATCACCGCTCATTGCCGGCTGGTGGAGGGCGGCGGCGGCGAGACGCACCGCTTCGACCGGCTGTTCATCGCCTGCGGAGTGCTCGGGTCCACCGCCATCGTCGCCCGCTCCCACGGTCTGTGCGACCGCGACTTCGTCATTCGCGACAGCCAGAAATATTATTTCCCCTACCTGCGTTACCGTGCGGCCAAGGGGGCCGTCAGCGAGCGGACCAACACGCTGGCCCAGGTCTTCATCCAGGATGTGGGGCTGCGCACCACCCCTCACACCGTGCATTGCCAGCTCTATGGTGTGAACGACCTGTTCTTCGAGTCGCTCAAGGCGAAGTTCGGCCGTCTCGCCGCGGCGCTGATGCCGTTCGGCACGCCGATGTTCGAGCGCATGATGATCGGGATGGTCTATCTGCACTCCAACGATTCCGGGAGCCTGCGCTACCGGGTGCGCGAGGATGACGGGCTCGGGCATGTCGAGATCGGCCCCTGGCCCGACACCCGCCCGATCTTCCGGGAGTTCATGGGCCGGCTCGGCCGCTTCCACCGGCTGTTCGGCGGCCGGCCGCTGGCCTTCCTGGCGGAAAGCAGCCCGCCCGGCCACAGCCTGCATTTCGGCGGGACCCTGCCGATGAGCCGTGCGCCGGGGCCGGGACAGACCGATGTGCTGGGTCGCCCGTTCGGCGCCCGGCGGGCGCATGTGGTCGACACCTCGGTCCTGCCCTCCATTCCCGGCACTCCCACCACCTACACCGTGATGGCGAACGCCTTGCGCATCAGTACCGGCGTGCTGGGCGAGATGATGGCCTGACGCCGGGGACGCTTGCGGTCATCATCGCCGGCCGCCGGAGTCATACGCGCAGAAAGGCCTCATAGGCGGCGATCATCACGTCGACATCGTCGTCCTCGGCCCGCCAGCCCAGCTGTTCGCGGGTGGTGCTGGTGTCGAAGACGAAGTCGGCATCGGCGCTCAGATACTGTTCGGGATACATCAGCGGGTGCCCGGCCCGGTCGAGCAGCGCCAGGGTCGCCGTCACCAGCCGCGCCGGGGTGGGAATGAGGATGGAGCGGGAGCGGGCATGGCGGATCACCGCGCCCAGCAGCTCGCGCGCCGTCTTGGGCGCCTCGGAGCCCAGGTTGAAGGGGCCGGTGGGGCAGCCGGCTTCCACCGCTCGCAAGGCGGCGCGCACGCAATCCTCGACCGAGATCATCTGGTAGCGGTTCCGCCCGCTGCCGATCATCGGCACCGGCAGGCCGCGGCGGATCAGGTTGAACAGGGTCGCCAGGGTGCCGAGCCGGCCCGGCCCGCTGATCAGGCGGGGGCGGAAGATGGTGGCCCGCAGCCCCTCCTCGCGTACCGCCCGCAGGATCAGGGTCTCGGCCTCCAGCTTGCTCCGCCCATAGGGGCCGAGCGGGTGCTGGGAGTGGTCGGGAGTGACCGGCAGGCGCTGCGGCAGCCCATAGGTCATGTCGGTGGAGAAGAAGACCATCTTCCGCACCCCGGCCGCGCGCATCGCCGCCAGCAGGGTCCGGGTACCGCCGACATTGACCGCGTCGAACCAGGCGTCGCGGTCATGGCGGGGCACGCCGTTGCCGAAATGGCGCGCCGCCAGATGGTGGACCACGTCATCGGGCCGCATGCCGAGGCGGTCGAGGTCCTCCGGCTTGCGGAGGTCGCCCGCCACGAAGAGGCCGGCATCCCCGCCGTCGGGGGCGGGCGCGCGGCTGAACGCCACGACCGGCTTCCCGGCCGCGCGCAGAGCCTGGACCAGCCGCTGGCCGACGAAACCGCTTGAGCCGATGACGATGTGCCGCATGGGAGCCTCTCTCAGTTGGGGAATGGCGACCCGGCGGTGGCCTGACCCGGCGGAGGGGCGAGACGGTAGAAGCCCGGACAGCCGGCCATCGGCTCCATCACCATTTCCGGAACCACCAGCCCGTCGCGGGACTCCGCCTCGTCGAGCCAGACATGGCTGACACGGGCGTCGCGCAGGAAGGCCAGCTTGCGCCCGGTCGACACGTCCGGCCAGTTGTTGGGCATGATCAGGACAGTACGGCGGGCCAGGACGCCGAAGCGGATGCCGTCCTGCAGGGTCTGGCTGGTGTAGCGGAACAGGAGAAGCGTGCGGCCGTCGGCGGGAACGCAGCGCATCAGGGTGGGATGCGCCTCGGCGAAGCGGTTCGCCTCGTTGAAATGCAGCGGCGGCCATCCCTGCTCGAACGCTTCGCGCAGCATGGTCGGGAAGCCGGCCAGGCACAGGCAGGTCACCACCGCCTCCAGCGCGAGGCGCGGGCCCCGCCGCCCCAGCCGCCGCTCCGCCGCCGTCATTCCCGCCAGCATCCAGCCGATGAGCGCCAGGGCGCACAGCAGGAAGGTCATGGAGTAGTAGCGGGTGTTGATCTGGTAGCCGGTGGCGACCGGGCCGATGAACAGCAGGAGTCCGGCCGCCGCGACGAGCGTCAGGGTGAGGGGGTAGCGCAAGGGCTCATCCATCATCCCATCGGCCGCCCCGCCCGCTGTGGCGGGCTTCCGTTCCCGTCCCGCCCGCCCCCAGATCGCCAGCCCGAGGGCCAGGGCGGGAACCGCGGCAAGGAACAGCCAGGCGAAGGGGCTGCGCGCCAGCATGGCCTCCAGGATGCGCAGGAAATCGGCCCCGGTGGCGGAGACGCGGGCGAACCAGCCGGAGAAATCGACGAACAGCGTCGGCTCGCCGGGCGGGATCAGGTCGAGCGACAGGAGTTGCTTGACCGCGATGGCGACGATGGCGTTGTCGGAGGCGTAGACCCGCCCGAACACCAGGAGCGAGAACAGGATCCAGGGCGAAATGGTGAGCAGGACGCCGCCGACATAGCCGGCCGCTGCGCGAAACCGGTGGGCGCCGGCGGTGACGAGGATGACCATGGTGAAGGCCGCCACCAGCAGGTTGACGTCGAAACGCGTCATCGCCGCCAGCCCCATCGTCACGCCGATGAGGGCGGCGCGGCCGGCGGACAGGCCACCGCACCGGGGGAACTGCGCCACCGCCGCAAGGATGAAGAACAGCGCGATCGGAATGGTCGAGGCCCGATAGATGTCGCGGTAGAACTCCCAGACATTGAAGGCGGTCACCGCCAGCAGCAGCGTGGCGAGCGTCACCGCGGGCGAGCGCCGCTCGCCGGCGGCCTTGCCCAGGATCACCCCGCCCAGCAGCAGGGCGCCCAGCCCGGCGAGGGCGGAAATGAGGTAATGGCTGTAGGCGCCGAGGCCGGTGAGCGCTTCCGTTGCGTAAACCAGGATGGGGCCGAGGAAGGCGTAGCTGGCGCCGTAATCCAGGTTCAGGTGGAATTGCCGGATCAGGACGCCCTGGTAGAAATGCTCATCGAAACTGCGGGCCATGTCGTAAACGGCCCAGGAGTCGGCGTTGATGAAGGCATGCTGGGCATAGTAGGCGAAGGAGCCTGCGGCGAAAGCCAGGAAAAGCGCCGTCACGACAGCGGGGGCAATCCAGCGCAGAAGGTTGGGCGGGCTGTTGCGCCCAGGCTTGCCGTTGGCCAACAAAGACGACATCGAGCACGGTCCCCCGGAAGTCACGGCGCTGGGACGGGCCAGACACTGTTGAGACCCGCTGCTTTAGCCCAAGCCCGGGGGATGGGGCAAGCCCGCACCCTCTGTGCCCCACGGCTATCGCATTTGACACCCTCTCCCGGGACGGGAGAGGGTGTCAAATGCGATAACCCTGCTCTGTGCCCCAGGGGAATCGCATTTGGAAAAATCGAGTAGCGTGTGTGAGAGAAAAGGATTCTGTAAGGGGCTTTATCGCCGATTTTGGAGCCCCCGATGCAGTCGTGGTTTGAGAAAGCGTTTGATGCGTTGCCGGCCCCACGCACGGGCAACGCCAAGCGGCATGACCTGCTGGAGATCCTGACGATCGCGCTGACGGCAACGGTGTGCGGGGCGGAGAGTTGTGCCGACTTTGCCGACTTCGCCGTGGATCGCGAGGGGCTGTTTCGGTCGTTTTTGCGTCTGGAGAACGGGGTGCCGAGCCACGACACCTTCTCGCGCATCTTCCGGCTGTTGGACCGGTGGCCTTTGCCGCCTGCTTTGGCCGTTTCCTGGAGGGGCTTGGAACGGCCGGGGCTGGGGTGATCGCCATCGACGGCAAGACGCTGCGCCGCTCCTTCGATGACGCGGCCCGGTCCAACCCGCTGGCTGTGGTGACGGCGTTCGCCTCGGCGACACGGCTGGTGGTGGGCCAGCACAGCTACCGAGTGGCCGAGGGCGACAGCGAGATCCTGGCCGCCCGTGCCCTGCTGGAGTGCCTGGACCTCCAAGGCCATCTGGTCACCGCCGACGCCATCCATTGTCAGGAGGAGACCGCCCGCCTCATCCGGGAGCGCGGCGGCGACTACCTGCTGCGCTGATTGAACTTCTGAAGATTGCTCCACTATAACCGGTCCAGATGGTGGAGGGGCGCGGCAGCACCCGTATGTGTGGGGCGCGTTGGCGACTTGGAGGCATGTGATGGGCATTCGTGGATGGGCATTCATCACCGGGGGCCGCGCGGACAGCCGTAAGGGCGATGCAAAGCTTTCGGGCTCAGTACGTCCCTTGATGTCCGCTTTCGCGCTTGAACCCCTGTTCATGTTCGATGCCGCCGATGTGCTGCCCGACCTTGACCCGCGGGATGGCCATGATCTTGTCCATCATGATTCGGGACGGCTGGATCTGGCCGCTGTCGCTGGCCACCATCCAGATCTCGCCCTGTTTCATTCCCCGTCATCCAGCGGTCCCCAGCCCGCCAGGGGCTGGCGCCGGGCTTCCGCGACGAAGGCCGGGTTGCGGACGTCCGGGATCCAGAACCGCACCGGGCGCAGGCCCTGCGCCCGAACCCGTGCACGGTACGCCTTCACCTTCTCGCGCGGGGATTGGCGGATCGCGGGCATGGCAGGCTCCTGTCCCACATCCTCAACGGCGACCCAGGCACAGAGCCGCCGCTCCGCGTTTCCGCGTCACTCCTGACCCGTTTTCCCGAAAGGGCACCATCCCCCGTGTCCATCGCCCTCACCCCGACCACCGATCCCTCTGCTGGCCCCGGCGTTGCCGGTTTCGCTCCCGTCGACCCGCGGGGCTCCCTGCGACTGCCGGGCCTGCGCGACGATCTGGCCCTGCTGCCGGCACCGGCGGGGCAGGACGGGGCGCCGGGCTGGACCATTCACGATCCGGTCCGCAACCGCTATTTCCGCATCGGGCCGGAGGCCTTCGCGTTGATCGCGCACTGGCACAACGGCACTCCGTCGGCCATCGCCGCGGCGGTGGCGGCGGAAAGCCTGTTCGAGCCGACGATCGATGACATCATGGGCTTCCACCGGTTCCTGGCGGTCAGCAACCTGACCGTCACCACCGACACCGCCTATCTGGCGCAGCAGGCGGCGGCCCGGAAGACCGGCTGGTTCTGGTGGCTGGTCCACAATTATCTGTTCTTCCGCATCCCCCTGGCGCGGCCCGACCGTTTCCTGTCGGCGACGGTGGGGCTGGTGGCGCCCTTCTACAGTCGGGGCTGGCTGGTCCTTGTGCTGATGACCGCGATCCTGGCCGGGCTGCTGGTGGCGCGCCAGTGGGATGCCTTCCTGCACACCTTCCAGCATTTCTTCTCGCCCGAAGGACTGGCGCTCTACGGGGTCACGCTGCTTGGCACCAAGATCTGCCACGAGCTTGGCCATGCCTACACTGCCAAGCGCTTCGGCTGCCGGGTGCCAACCATGGGAGTGGCTTTCCTGGTGATGTGGCCGGTGCTCTACACCGACACCACCGATGCCTGGAGGCTGGTCTCGCGCCGGCAGAGGCTGGCGGTGGGGGCCGCCGGCATGGCCACCGAGCTGACGATCGCCGTCTTCGCGACGCTGGCCTGGAGCTTCCTGCCCGACGGTCCGCTGCGCAGCGCCGCCTATTTCCTGGCGACGGTCAGCTGGGTCACCACGCTGGCGATCAACCTCAGCCCCTTCATGCGCTTCGACGGCTATTACCTGCTGTCCGACGCGCTGGACGTGCCCAACTTGCAGGAGCGCGGCTTCGCCATGGCGCGCTGGAAGCTGCGGGAATGGCTGTTCGGCCTGGGCATGGCCCCGCCGGAGGAGATGCCGGCGGGGCGCCGCCGCATCCTGCTGGTCTATTCCTACGTCACCTGGGTCTACCGGCTGGTGCTGTTCCTCGGCATCGCGCTGCTGGTCTACCATGTCGCCATCAAGGTTCTGGGGATCCTGTTGTTCGCCATCGAGATAGGCTGGTTCGTCGCCCGTCCTTTCCTGAACGAGGCCGGGGCCTGGTGGGGCCTGCGCGAGCGCTTCCGGCCGAACCTGCGCACCGGGCTGACACTGGCCGGGCTGGCGGCGGCGGTCGTCCTGACGCTGCTGCCGGTGACCAGCACCGTGTCGGTGCCGGTGGTCTGGCGGGCGTCCGGCTTCGCCACCGTCTATGCCCCCTTTCCCGCCCGGCTGGAGGAGATTCTGGTCACCCGTGGCCGGACGGTGGTGGAGGGCGAGCCGCTGTTCCGTCTGACCGCCCCCGACCTGGAGGGCAAGCTGCACCAGACCAACCTGCGCATTGATTGGTTGCAGGACCAGATCGCCCGCATGACCGCCAGCCGCGAGCAGCTCGACCGCGTGCGGGCGATGGAGGAGGATCTGGCCGCCGCGATCGCCGAGCGGCAGGGGTTTCTCGACAGCCGCGAGCGGCTGGTGGTGCGCGCTCCGCTGTCGGGCACCGTGCGCGACATGGAGGATGGGCTGACCCCCGGCCGCTGGATCGGGCCGAAGCTGCCGCTGGCGATGGTGGTGGCGCCGGGCGGCGGCGAGCTGGTCGGCTATGTCGGCGAGGGCGATTTCGACCGTCTGCGGCCGGGGGCTGGCGCGGAATTCCACCCCGACGATCCACTGGCTCCCCGACGGGCCGCCCGGGTGCGGGCGGTCGATCCGGTCGCCGTATCGGTCCTGGACGTGCCGGCCCTCGCCTCGGTCAATGGCGGCCCGGTGGCGGTGGAGGGACAGGCGGCCCAGAACGGGCAGCCGGGCCAGCCGCGCGGCGGAGCCGGCCGCGGCGCGCTCACCCCGGTTGAAGCGGTCTACCGCGTCACCCTGGATGTCGACCCGGCTGCGGCCGGCGGCGTACGGGAGGGACCCGAACGCGTCACCCGTGGCATCGTCCGCGTGTCGGGCGAGGCCCGCAGCATCGCCGAACGCTTCTGGCGCATGGCCGCGTCGGTGCTGATCCGCGAGACGGGGTTCTGATCGGGCTTGGAGGCGAGGCCCGCCGGCAGGGTTCTTGCCGAGGGCGGCGCCGATGCCGGTGATGAACGGCACCACAACCGGGGAGCGTTACCCTTCGTAAAGACTTTCCTCCATATGGTGAGGGGCGTTTCCGTACCTGCCTGCCCCGCTCCATGCCAGAGGAGAGTCCGGCGCCCGTGCAGACCATCCCCGACCCTCTCACCCATCTCCAGCGGCTGGAGGCCGAGAGCATCCACATCATGCGGGAGGTGGCGGCCCAGTTCCAGAAGCCGGTCATGCTCTATTCGGTGGGCAAGGACAGCTCGGTGCTGCTGCATCTGGCGCGCAAGGCCTTCCATCCCTCCAGGCCGCCCTTTCCGCTGCTGCATGTCGACACGACCTGGAAGTTCCGGGAGATGATCGCCTTCCGTGACCGCACGGCGCGGGATCTCGGGCTGGATCTGATCGTCCACGTCAACCAGGACGGCCTGCGCCAGGGCGTCGGCCCGATCAGCCATGGTTCCGCCATCCACACCGACGTGATGAAGACGCAGGGACTCAAGCAGGCGCTCGACGCCCATGGCTTCGATGCCGCCTTCGGCGGGGCGCGGCGCGACGAGGAGAAGAGCCGCGCCAAGGAGCGCATCTTCTCCTTCCGCACATCCTCCCACCGCTGGGAGCCGAAGAACCAGCGGCCGGAGCTGTGGAACCTCTACAACGGGCGCATCCACAAGGGCGAGAGCATCCGCGTCTTCCCGTTGTCGAACTGGACCGAGCTGGACATCTGGCAATACATCCACCAGGAGGCCATTCCGGTGGTGCCGCTCTATTTCGCCCGGCCGCGCCCGGTGGTGGAGCGCGACGGCGCCCTGATCATGGTCGATGACGACCGCCTGCCGCTGCGGCCGGGCGAGACGCCGGAGATGGCCTGGGTGCGGTTCCGGACGCTCGGCTGCTATCCGCTGACCGGGGCCGTGCGCAGCACCGCCGCCACCCTGCCCGAGATCATCCGCGAGATGATGCTCTCCACCAGTTCGGAACGGCAAGGCCGCGTGATCGACCAGGATGCCGCCGCCTCGATGGAGGCGAAGAAGCAGGAAGGCTACTTCTGATGCCGAAGGACCTCGATCCCGACAGCGCGCCGCCGGATGCGGCCCTTTTGGATCCGGCCTCCTTGGATGCGGCGGGCGGGATGCGGGCCTGTTTCGACCGCCGGAACGGCAAGGATCTGCTGCGTTTCATCACCTGCGGGTCGGTCGACGACGGCAAGTCGACGCTGATCGGCCGGCTGCTCTACGACTGCAAATGCCTGTTCGAGGACCAGCTCGCCAGCCTGGAGGCGGAGTCCGGCCGTTTCGGCACCACCGGCGCCGGCCGGCTCGACCTGGCGCTGCTGGTCGACGGACTCGCCGCCGAGCGCGAGCAGGGCATCACCATCGACGTCGCCTACCGCTTCTTCACCACGGACCGGCGCAAGTTCATCGTCGCCGACACGCCGGGCCACGAGCAGTACACCCGCAACATGGTCACCGGCGCCTCGACCGCCGACGCCGCCGTGCTGCTGGTCGACGCCCGCAAGGGCGTGCTGACCCAGACCCGGCGTCACAGCACCATCGTGTCGCTGCTGGGCGTGCGCCACGTCGTGCTGGCGGTGAACAAGATGGACGCGGTCGGCTGGGACCAGGGCACCTTCGAGCGCATCGCCGCCGACTACCGCGCCTTCGCCGGGCGCCTCGGCATCGCCGAGGTCGCCTGCATCCCGGTTTCAGCGCTGACCGGCGACAACGTCACCACGCCGTCGGACGCGTTGGGCTGGTACGGCGGCCCCACCCTGCTCGACCATCTGGAGGGCGTGGACGCGTCCGCCGAAGAGAGGCTCGGCGCCTTCCGCATGGCGGTGCAATGGGTGAACCGGCCGAACCAGGATTTCCGCGGCGTCTGCGGCACGGTGGCCGGCGGCACGGTGCGGCCCGGCGACGCCGTCGCCGTCCTGCCCGGCGGGCGGACCAGCCGGGTGGCGCGGATCGTCACCTTGGACGGCGAACTGGCGGCGGCGCTGCCCGGACAGGCGGTTACCCTGCTGCTGGCCGACGAGGTCGATGCCAGCCGCGGCGACATGATCGCCGCCGCCGCCGCCCGGCCGGAGGTGGCCGATCAGTTCGCGGCCCATGTCGTATGGATGGACGAGCAGCCGCTGCTGCCCGGCCGCTCCTATCTGCTCAGGGCCGGCACGGCGACGGTTGGCGCCCAGGTGACGGAGCTGAAGCACGCCATCAACGTCAACACCCAGGAGCAGCTTGCCGCCAAGCGACTGGAGCTGAACGATGTCGGCTTGTGCAATCTGGCGCTCGACCGGCCGATCCCGTTCGATGCCTATGGCGACAGCCGCGAGACCGGTGGCTTCATCCTGATCGACCGGCTGACCAACGCGACCGCCGGCTGCGGCATGATCCGCTTCCCGCTGCGCCGGGCCTCGAACATCCACCGTCACGCCTCGAAGCTGGACAAGGCGGCGCGGGCCGGCGGCTTGCAGAAGCCCTGCCTGCTGTGGTTCACCGGCCTGTCGGGCTCCGGCAAGTCCAGCGTCGCCGACCGGCTGGAGCAGGAGCTGCACCGGCTCGGCCACCGCACCATGCTCCTGGACGGCGACAATGTCCGCCACGGCCTGAACCGCGATCTCGGCTTCACCGACGCCGACCGGGTGGAGAATATCCGCCGCGTCGCCGAGGTGGCGAAGCTGATGGTGGAGGCCGGACTGATCGTGCTGGCCAGCTTCATCTCTCCCTTCCGCGGCGAGCGCCTGATGGCACGCTCCCTGCTGGAGGACGGAGAGTTCCTGGAGATCTTCATGGACACGCCGCTGGAGATCTGCGAGGCCCGCGACCCCAAGGGACTGTACCGGAAGGCGCGATCCGGCCAACTCCCCAATTTCACCGGCATCGACAGCGCCTATGAGCCGCCGGAGGCGCCGGAGATCACGCTGAATGGTGTCGGGCGGACGGCCGACGAGATGGTCGCCCAGGTGATCGGGGAACTGGGGCGGCGTGGGGTGATCTGAGGAAGGAGCGCCGCGCCCGTTGCCGTCCGGATGCGAATCGCCTGTGCGCCGTCTTGACAGCGGGCGGGGCCGGGGCCACGTGCTGGTCACCTGGATCCGGGCCCCTCTGGCGACTTAGACGTGGTCGCGATGTCGGATCTCTTCACCTGCTCTTGCGCCGACGGGCGTGACCGCACTTGGAGGGACCGATGTCCTTTTGCCAGACCGTCTTCCCAACCTCCCGCCTGGGAAGCCCGCCCCGGCTCCGGCCCCTTCCCGCTTCCGATGCCTCTCCGACGCACTCCGCCCTTCCGGTGTGCGACCGCGGTCTTGCGCCTTTTCCGGATGCAGGCGCCGGAAGCGGGACTTTTCCCGCAACGTCTTCATGAGAACGAGCATCGCCATGGACCAGACCGAACGCCAGATCATCGACGACCTCTTCGCCAAGCTGCATCAGGCCGAGGCGCAATCCGGCCCGCGCGATCCCGAGGCCGAGGCGCTGATCCGCGAGCGGATCGCCCGCCAGCCCGCCGCCCCCTATCTGATGGCCCAGGCCATCGTGATGATGGAGCAGGCGCTCGCCGCCACCCAGTCCCGCAATGAAGAGCTTGAGCGCCAGCTGCGCGAGCGCCCAGCCGCCTCCGCCCAGTCCGGTGGTGGCGGCCTGTTCGGCAGCCTGTTCGGCGGCAGCGCCAAGCCGGCCCAACAGCCGTCATATCCGGCATCACCCGCCATCTCCCCGGCCGCCGCCATGCCTCCCGGCTCGCCCTGGGGCCGTCCGCCCGCCGCGGTCGGCGCTCCCGCCTATGGCGATCCGCGCGTTGCCGCCTATGCCCAGCCGCCGCGGGCCGGCGGCGGCTTCATGGCCGGTGCCATGCAGACGGCGGCCGGCGTGGCCGGCGGCATGCTGATCGGCAGTGCTCTGTCCAGCATGTTCTCCGGCGGCGAAGCCATGGCGGGCGAGGCCGCGACCGCCGCCGCCACGGCGGCCACCGACCATGCCCAACAGGCGGCGGCGGACAGCGGCTGGGGTGATTTCGGCGGTGACTTCGGCGGCGAGGAGGAAGTCTGATCCCGCTCTCCAGAGCGGCGGGAGGAGGAGGGCCGGCCTTCCTCCCGCCGGCTGGGTCCCGTCAGGCCTTGACGATGCGGTCGGCGAAACCCTCCAGGTCCGCGACGCCGCGCATCGCGTTGCGGGTGTCGACCACCAGCGGGCAATGGACGGCGAGGCTCCGGTAGTCGACGCCGTCATGGTCGGTGACGATCACCGCGGCGTCGAACCCCGCAAGCCGCTCCGCCGTCCAGTCGACTGACCGCCGGCCGGCCAGTGCGGCATGCTCGCGGGTGACCGGCAGAACGGGGATGAAGGGGTCGTGGTAGTCGACCGCCGCCCCGCGCTCCAGCAGCATCTCCATCAGCCGCAGCCCCGGCGATTCCCGGCTGTCGTCGACATTCTTCTTGTAGGCCATGCCGACCAGCAGGATGCGCGACCGGCTGAGCCCGATGCCGAACCGGCGGTCGAGCGCCAGGGCGAGGCGGTCGACCACATGGCGCGGCATCATCGTGTTGACCTCTCCCGCCAGCTCGATGAAGCGGGTGGAGATCTGGTACTCCCGCGCCTTCCAGGTCAGATAGAAGGGGTCGATCGGAATGCAGTGTCCGCCCAGCCCTGGACCGGGATAGAAGGGCATGAAGCCGAAGGGCTTGGTCTTCGCCGCCTCGATCACCTCCCAGATGTCGATGCCCATCGGCTCGAAGACGATCTTCAGCTCGTTCACCAGGGCGATGTTGACGGAGCGGAAGATGTTCTCGGTCAGCTTGGTCGCTTCCGCCGTCCGCGTGCCCGACACCGGCACCACCTGCGGCACCACCTGCTCGTAGAGCGCCACCGCCAGCCGCCGCGCGCCCTCGTCGTCGCCGCCGACCACCTTGGGGATGGTGCTGGTGGTGAAGCTGATGTTGCCGGGATCCTCGCGCTCGGGCGAATAGGCCAGGAAGAAATCCCGGCCGCTGACCAGCCCGGTCTCCTCCAGGATCGGCCGCATCACCTCGTCGGTGGTGCCGGGCCAGGTGGTCGATTCCAGAACCACCAGCTGACCCCGGCGCAGCCGGTCGCGGATCAGCCGGGTCGATGCCTCGACGAAGCTCAGGTCCGGCTCGCGCTGTGGCGACAGCGGGGTGGGGACGCAGACGATCACCGCATCGCAGGCGACGAATTCGTCGGCGTCGGTCGTCACCCGGAACCGTCCGGTCGCCACCGCCTGGGCGACACGGTCGTCGGCGATCTGCCGGATGTAGGAGCGCCCACCGTTCAGCGCCGCCGCCTTGCCCGCGTCGATGTCGAAGCCGGTGACCGCGAAGCCGGCCCCGGTCAGCGCCAGGGCCAGCGGCAGCCCGACATAGCCGAGCCCGATCACCGCCACCCGCGCGCGGCGGCCGCGATAGGCGCTTTCCAGGGACTGGATGTCGGGCGCCTGGGGCTCGGTAATCCGGGTCTCGGGCGCGCTGTCCATTGTGCTCATCATGCCGTTCCGTATCGACGCTTCGAAGGGCCGGGCCGTCCGGATGGGCCTCCCGCCTGCGACAGCCGAATGTGTGACGGTCGGGAGGGCTTTGCGCAACCCCCCGCTCCGTCCGTGTATGAGGTTGGGACTGCGCCGGCCTCGGTTGGAAACACTGGCGCCGGGGCGGCCAAGGGTGCCAATTTGGCTGGAACCGACGGATCCCGCCCGCCATGACGCTGCAATCCCCGCCCCTCCTGCCCCAGCAGATCGCCCCGGTCGACGACCGCCAGTCGGCCTTGACGGCCCGCCATCTGGGCGGCGATCCGCAGGCGCTGCACGACTATTTCATGGCCCTGCGCGGGGAGAGTGACCGGGCGCTTGCCGGTCTGCCGCCGGCCGGCGGCAAGCCCTATCCCTATGGCCGCTGCGAGGAGATCACCACCGACCTCTTCGCCCGCCTGTCGCAGCGTCTGGCCCGGCCGGCCGGGCCGATGGAGCGTGCGCTGCGCGCCTTCGTCGAGGAGGGCGGCGTGCTGCGGAGCGTCTGGGGCGTCCTGCGCGAGCAGTATTTCCAGAATGCGCTGCAGGTCGGCGGGCTCTATGTCGACGTGTCGAACGACACGGTGGTGGTGACCAAGCCGAAGGTGGAAATCCTCCCCATCGAATCCTGCGGTCTGGTCCCGGTGCGCGATCTCGGTCATTTCCGGCGGACGGCGGAGCGCTATTGGGCGGCGACGCTCTACGCCAACCATCTGGCGCCAACGCTGGCCCCGCTGCTGCCGATCCTGTCGGTCAGCCCCGGCCGACTCGCTCCCGGCCTGCAATCGGCCTGCGACTACATGATCGCGCTGATGTGCCGCAACCATTTCCAGGATGCCGAACGCTGGCTGGAAGCCGGCCCCACTCCGCCGGCGGAGCTTGCCGACGCCTGGATCGCGACCATCCCGGCCGACCTGCGCCCGCTGACCGGCCAGCACCGGCTGGAAGCGGTGGCCGCCTGCCGCCGCGCCCGGGAGGCCGGCGGCTGGGCCGATCCAGACTGGCGCACCGCCCGCGTGCTCGACTATCTTCGACTCATGCGCGGGGCGGTGGGAAAGGCGTAAAGGCGCTCTCCGCCCGCGGCATCGCCATCCATCCTGCCATTCGCCGCGCCATCCGTCGTGCCCGCCACCGCGATGGAACGGAGCGGCTTGAAAAGCGGCGGGTCCTTCCCCATCTGGGGAAAGGCTGAAAACCGCTTGTGCGGTGCGTTTCCCTGCCCTCGCCGCCTTGGCGGGAGGGAACCTTCTCCGGGAATGCCAGCCTTTTGGAACATGCCCATAGCGAGGCCTCTGTTCCGCTTTATCGGAGCCTGTCCGGCGCTGCTCGCCGCGGCGGCTCCCGTTTCAAGACGCCACACTCACGAAGAGCCGGCCGGCGCCGATCCCATCGGTCCGCCCATCCGGCCTGGAGGATTTTCATGACGACCTCGATGCTGTCCGCCCATTCCCAGCACGCGCCGGCCCAGCTGGCCTCCATCCGCCTGTCCACTCCCGCCGCCGCTGGCCATTTCGCCGCATTGGAGGGGAAAAAGCCGGATTTTCGCTCCGATCCGGAGCCGTCCGGCTTGACCCGGGGCGAACTGCGGCAGATTGTGCTCGACATCCTGGGCTGAGTCGCTTGACCCGGGCCAGCCTCTTTGTACCCATTCCACGACCACAGGAGATCACCATAGCCAAGCTCTACGACGCGGACCCCGTCCGCGAAGGCCCGCGCCTCAACCGTGAAATCACCGCCCGTATGGTCCGCCTCGTCGGCGCCGACGGCGAGATGGTCGGCGTGGTGCCGCTCCGCCAAGCGCTGGATGCCGCCGCGGATGCCGACCTCGACCTCGTCGAAGTGGCGCCCCAAGCGGATCCGCCTGTCTGCAAGATCCTCGATTACGGCAAGTTCCGCTTCGAGGAGCAGAAGAAGGCCAACGAGGCGCGGAAGAAGCAGAAGATCATCGAGCTGAAGGAAATCAAGCTTCGGCCGAACATCGACGATCATGACTATGACGTGAAGATGCGCTCCGCCATCCGCTTCATCGAGGAAGGCGACAAGGTCAAGATGACCATGCGCTTCCGCGGTCGTGAGATGGCGCACCAGGATCTCGGTCTGAACGTGCTCGTCCGCGTGCGCGACCAGCTCCAGGACATCGCCAAGGTCGAGCAGATGCCCCGGGTCGAAGGCCGCATGATGGTCATGGTGCTGGCCCCGCGCTGAGCCTGGGCCAAAGGGATCACGCGGGGCGGTGCGCCGCCCCGCCCCTGTTCTTCACGTTCATCGCTTCTCCGACCCCCGCATGGAGCGTGCCAGAATGCCGGCGACGACGGCGTCGAGGTCACCGCCGCGATAGAGCGTCGCGTCGATCCCAGCCCGCTGCGCCGCCTGCAGGTCGGTGTCGCGGTCGCCGATCAGGAAGCTGCCCTTGCGCTCCACGGGCCATTCGGCCATCGCCTGCAACAGCATCCCCGGCTCCGGCTTGCGACAGGCGCAGTCGGCGCGATAGGGCGGCTGGCCATGCTCGGGATGGTGCGGGCAATGATAGAAGGCGTCGACATGGGCACGGACGGCGCGCAGTTCCTGCTGCATCCAGCGATGCAGGGTGCGCACATGCTCCTCGCTGTAGAGGCCGCGGGCGACCCCGGCCTGATTGGTGACGACGAAGACCAGGAAGCCGGCATCGTTCAACCGCTTCACCGCCTCCCGCGCTCCCGGCATCCAGATGATCTGGTCGGGACGGTGGGCGAAGCCGACATCCTCGTTCAGCACGCCGTCGCGGTCGAAGAAGGCGGCTCTGCGGCGGCTGTGCTGGGCCTGGGATGGATCGTCGGGCATGGCGGCGGCGGGCATGATGGCTGCTGTCGGGCTTTCACACGGTGGGGGCTTGAATCCGGTCTGATTGAGAAGCCGCTCTGGCGCCGCCATTGTCAATGCCGATCCGGTCCGGCATCGGACCGGTGGCGGTTCGTCGGGTCAAGGTCCGCGATCGTGCGCCGGGGAGAGCGCCACTCATTTCCCGCATGGTTCCGGCGCCAAGGGGCGAGCGCCTTGTGACGGCACGCCCCCTCCCCGCCGGATGCGGGGAGGGGGCCTGCCGTCCTGTCTTACGGCCGGTTGGGGTAGAGGCCGAGTGCCGCGATGCACACCGTCTGGCCCAGGCCGGGCGACTGCGTGATCGTCGCCTGCGCTGCCGTCCCGGAGCCGGTGTTGGCGCCCACCGTCACGGTGCCGCCGGTTACCAATTGGCCGCCGGTCACCGGCAGGGTAACGGTGCCGCTCGCCACTCCGCTGACCGTGCCGCCGCTCACCGTGTTGGCGATCGTGCCGCCGACCGTCACGGGGACGTTGTTGGTCGGCTTGCCGATCACCGTGTCCGCCGCCGTCGAGCCGTAGAGCGAGGCCCCCGCGTTGCCTGCCTTGCCCAGCGAACCGTTCGCGACCGGCGTGGCGCTGCCGCCGGTGCCGCTCTGGGCGATGGTCGGTGCCGGAACATTCACCGTGCCCGACAGCGAGGGCGTCGAGGTGACGCTCAGGCCGGTGACGGGCGCGTTGTTGAGGTTCAGCGAGGCCGGGCCGGACGCCACCGCGGGAGAACCGCCGTAGGTCGGGGAGAAGCTGGCGGGGTGCGTGTGCGGCGGTATCGGCACCTGGGTGTAGTTCAAGGTGACCTGCTGCACGCCGAACTGTTGCCCTATGCCGATGGTGTTGGGCAGAACCGGGCTCTTGCCCGTGCCGTAGACGGCGCGGCCGCGCAGGTCGGGAATGGCGAACACGGTGGCGTTGTCGCCGCCATAGCGGAAGCCGATAAGGGCGAACAGCGCCTGATACTCGCGGATGTTCAGGGTCCGGCCGTCGGCCAGGATATATTCGCGCGGGCACCAATCGAAGGCGAAGGTGCAGATGGAACCAATGTACGGCTCCGAGTTGCAGGCCGAGGCGGTGGACGGGAGACCGCCGATGCCGCCGATCAGAATGGTGGCGGTGGCGAGGAGGATGGAACGGGTCTTCTGCATGGCGCGCTCGATTCTCTCCGGTTGTTTGGAGCCGATGGCAACCTTTGTGACAAATGCCATATGCGCAAGGCCATGAATCTATACGTGACGGTTTGCCGAATTGAAAACAGAAATTTCCAATATCCATGAATAAATCTCCGGAGATAATCATTTTCCCAAATGAAATATTGAAAATAATTTCCAGCATACAAATGAAACCATCACGGTTATTAAGAAATTTTGCATCCATTCGTATTCAATAAACGGTCCATTCCCGATATTTTTCTTCATGATTCGCCAAAAGAGCGATATGGGATTTCTTAACTTTTCCAGGAATTTGATGCGCCGCCCGCACCCGGCCGGGATTCCGCGCTCAACGGACCTGGCCCTGAAAATTCACAGCTGGAACGATCGCATCGCCGAGATCGAACGCTGATTGAACTTCTGAAGATTGCTCCGCTATAACCGATCCAGATGGCGGAGGGCCGCGGCGTCACCCGTATGCGTGGAGCGCCTTGGCGATTGGGAGGCACGTGATGGGCATTCGTGGATGGGCATTCACCACCGGGGGTCGCACGCACAGCCGCAAGCGCGATGCGAACCTTTCAGGCTCAGCACGTCCCTCAATCGCCGCTTTCGCGCTGGAACCCCGGTTCATGTTCGACGCCGCCGGGGCGGCCACGGCGACCGATCACGCCGACCAACAGGCGGCCGCGCACGCGGTGGACGGCAAAACGGACGGTGCCGACGGCCAGGAGCACGCCATGGCCCTGGCCGACGCGGCCAAGGCGCTCCAGGCGGCCGCGCCGAAGGCGCCTGACTATCAGGTGCTGGCCGCGGCCGATCCGGCGGCGAACGGCGGCCGCAAGGAGGTCGCGTTCATCGACACCGGCGTCGCCGACTGGCGGACGCTGGCGAACGGCATCAGGCCGGGCGTGGAAGTGGTCTTGCTCGACGGATCCAAGGACGGTCTGGCCCAGATGGCCGAGTGGGCGCAGGGCAAGACCGGCTACGACGCGGTCCATGTGCTGAGCCATGGCAGCGAGGGCGAGGTGCGGCTGGGGTCGCTGACGCTCGACAGCGCCGCCGTGTCCACCCGCGCCGGGGATCTGGCGGCTCTCGGCGGCGCCCTGACCGCGGACGGCGACCTGCTGCTCTACGGCTGCGAGGTGGCCAGCGACGGCGGCGACCGCTTCATGAATGCGGTCGCGGAGGCGACCGGCGCCGACGTCGCAGCATCCGACGATCTGACCGGCGCCGCACAACTCGGCGGCAACTGGGTTCTGGAGCGGACGCACGGCAGCATCGAGACCGGGGTCGTCGCAACGCCAGCTCTCCAGAACGATTACTCCCATGTGCTGGCGGGCCCGGGGCCTTTTATTTTTGATTTCGATCCCAATACCGCAGGCACCGTGATCACGCCCAGCGGCAAGGAACTTACCTATTACCTACAAAACGCCGACGCGACACTCAGAGTCACAACCACAACCCAAGACGCCGCCCTAAGCCCAAACAACACTAATTTCGCAGAAGCTTTAGAGATTGGCCAGGGAGATAACGATCAGGCCCAAGATCTATCGGAAACAAAGGCGCGTTTTGATTTCACGCAAGAAGAAACGTTTAATATAAATTCAATAGATTTTGCATCATTCCAAACGACAGCCGTTGGGCAGAATGACAATGTCGTTATTACGACATCAAAAGGATCGGCGAGCATAACCATACCGGCTGGCGCAAGCTCATTTTCAACACTCAATCTAGCGACACAACAAGATCCCACGCTATTCCAGAACATCTCTTGGTTCGAGCTAACCACGACAGATGGACACTTTGCGGTAGCGGTCGATAACATCAACATCAGCAACATCATTCTGCCCACCGGTCCGAGGCTCGATCTGAACGGTGCCGCGGCCGGGGCGGACAATGCCATTTCGTTCACCGAGGACGGGGCGGGCGTCGCCATCGCGCCCGCCGCCACCCTTACGCACCGCGACCCCACGGGCACCCTGACGACCGTGGTTGTCACGCTCGACAACCCGGTGGCGGGTGAACAACTGAGCCTGACCGGAACCTCCGGCTCCACCTATGGCGCCGTGACGTTCACCGGCTCGGGCTCCGCCTCCATCACGCTGACGCGCAACGGTGCCAGCGAAACCGAACTGCAAGACGCGCTGCGGGCGATCAAGTACGAGAACACCTCGCAGGCGCCGGTAAGCCGCTCCATTTCGGTCGTTGCGTCGGAGGATGTGGGGGGCACCACCAAATCCGCGACCAAGACCGTCGCCGTCACCGCCACCGCGGTCAACGACGCGCCGACGATCGCCAGCGGCCAGACGGTGACCCTGCCCTCGATCACCGAGGACAACACCGCGATGACGGGGGTCTCCGTCGCGACCATCCTCGGCACCTCGGGCCTGAACCACAGCGATCCCGACGGCGGGTCGGTGGCGTCCGGCATCGCGGTGACGGCGAAGACCGGGTCGAGCGGCGGCAGCGCCGGCTGGAAATACTCCACCGACAGCGGGTCCAACTGGTACGATTTCGGCGACCTGTCCAGCTCCGCCCTGCTGCTGGACAGCACGGCGCTGGTCCGCTTCGTGCCGAACCAGCAGACCGGCGAGATCGCGACCCTCACCTTCCGCGCCTGGGACGAGACCAGCGGAACGGCCTCCAGCGGCGCGACGCGGGGCACGGCGACCATCGCCGGCACCGGCGGCACCACCGCCTATTCCAGCAACACCGCCACCGTCTCCCTGGCGGTGAGCGACGTCAACGACGCGCCGGTCAACACGGTCCCCGGCGCGCAGAGCACCAACGAGGACACCAGCCTCGTCTTCTCCAGCGGCAACAGCAACCTGATCAGCATCGCCGACGTGGATGCCGGGTCGAACAGCGTGCAGGTGACGCTCGGCGTCCTCCACGGCACGTTGACGCTGTCGGGGACCACCGGCCTGAGCTTCACCACCGGCACCGGGACCGCCAACGCCAGCATGGTGTTCACCGGCACGATCAGCGCCATCAACACCGCGTTGGCCGGACTCTCCTACGCGCCGACCGCGAACTACCACGGCTCCGACACGCTCACCATCACCACCAACGACCGCGGCAACACCGGCGCCGATCCCGGCACGACCGGCGACGGGTCGAGCGAGCAGGACCAGGACACGGTGGCGATCACCGTCAACCCGGTGGCCGACACGCCGAGCGTCACCGGCGCGACCACGGTGCCGGGAACCCAGACCTCCAGCGGTCTGGTGATCAGCCGCAACGCGGCGGACGGCACGGAGGTGCCGTACTTCAAGATCACCAACATCGTCAACGGCACGCTCTATCAGAATGACGGCACCACCCAGATCACCACGGGCAGCTTCATCACCTTCGCCCAGGCCAATGCCGGGCTGAAATTCACCCCATCGGGGAGCAACAACGGCAGCTTCAACGTGCAGGCCTCCACCAGCAACGCCGATGGCGGGCTGGGCGGCAGCACCGCGACCGCCACCATCATCGTCAGCAACGCCCCGACCGTGCGGTCGATCGTGCGCACCGGCACCCAGACCACCAACGCGACCTCCGTCGACTTCACGGTGACGTTCAGCGAGTCGGTGAGCGGGGTGGACGCGACCGACTTCGCGCTTGCCACCACCAGCACGGCGACCGGCACCATCGGCACGCCCTCCACCAGCGACGGCGGCACGACCTGGACCGTGTCGGTGACGGGGGTCGGCGGCGACGGGACGCTGGGGCTCAACCTGGTGGACGACGACAGCATCATCTCCTCCGGGTCCATGACGGAGCTGGGCGGGTTCGGAACCGGCAACGGCAATTACACCGGCCAGACCTACACCATCGACAACACGGCCCCCGCCGCGCCGTCCGCCGCCGACATGACCGCGGGCACCGACAGCGGGCCGTCCAACAGCGACAACGTCACCAGCAACACGAGGCCGACCTTCAACGGGACGGCGGAGGCGGGCACCACGGTGACGCTGTACGACACCGACGGCGCCACCGTGCTGGGCACGGCGGTCACCAACGGGATGGGCCGATGGTCGATCACGCCGGGGTCGGCGCTGTCGGCGGGCAGCCACACCCTGACCGTGAAGGCGGCCGACACGGCGGGCAATCAATCGAGCGCCTCCAACGGGCTGACCGTGACCATCGACGCCACCGCGCCGACGGTGACGATCGGCAACGGCACGGCCCACCCCTACACCGAGAACGGCGCCGCCGCCGCCATCGCCGGCGACGCCACGGTGACCGAGACCGGGTCGCCCGGCTCCTCGGTGCTGTCGGTGCAGATCACCGCCAACAACGAGGCGACGGACCGGCTGTCGCTGCCGACCGGCACCGCCACCGGCATCAACGTGTCCGGGACCGATCTGCGCTCCGGCACCACGGTCATCGGCACGGTCACCACCGACAACGTGACCAATGGCGCGGCCTGGACCATCACCTTCGCCTCCACCGCCACGGCGGACGACATCCGGGACGTCATCCGGGCCATCCGCTATGACAGCACGTCGGAGAATCCGGGCACGGCGAACCGCACCGTCAGCTTCACCCTGACCGACGGGGCGGGCAACACCGCGACCGCCGCCACCCGCACGGTGGCGGTGACGGCGGTCAACGACGCGCCGACCGACATCGCGCTGACGGCCAGTTCGGTCAGCAAGTTCGATTCCAGCAACGCCACCGTGGGCACGCTGTCGGCCACCGACGTCGACGACAGTTCATGGACCTTCACCATCGTCAGCATCACCGATCCGAGCAGCGCCACCACCAGCGGGCCCGGGATCTTCACCATCTTCGGCACGACGCTGAAGGCGGCGACCCCGTCGACCCTGGCGGTCGGCAGCTATACCGTGCGGGTGCAGGCCGACGACGGCCACGGGTCCAACAGCACCTACCAAAAAGACCTGACCATCACCGTATCGAACGACCTGACGGTGACGGTGGCGAACATCGACAGCAGCGCACCGACGGGCACCTACGCCACCGACCTTTCCGACGGCAACGGCCTCGACCTGCGCGAGGCGCTGTATTACGCCAACAACGCCATCAACAATCACAGCGCCTCCGCGGTCACCATCAAGTTCGACACAGGGCTGTCGGGCACCATCACCCTTGGCGGCACCTATGCGGTGGCCAGCGGCGTCACCCTCGCGGTGAACAGCGGCGGCGGCGGCCAGGCGATCACCATCGCCTCCCAATCCCTGTCCCTGGACGGGGCGCTCGGGATCAGCGTCGCCACCGGCGACACGCTGGCGATCAACTCGTCGCTGGCCGACGACGGCGTGGTCACCTCGTCGCTGACCAAGACCGGGGCGGGCACGCTGACCCTGGGCGGAACCAATGTCTCTTACAGCAACGGCGGCATCCCCTCGGGGACCAGCCTGAACGACGTCACGGTGTCGGCCGGCACGCTGTCGGTCACCAATGACCGCAATCTCGGCGGCGGCATGGTGACCCTGAGTGGCGGGGGGACGCTCACATTCACCAGCGGCTCCGGCACGGTGGACATTCTCAATGCCTTCACGCTGGGCAGCGGTGGCGGCACCATCGATTATGGGGTTACCGGCGCGGGGAATGGGATCAACCTGGCCGGCCAGATTTCCGGCTCCGGCAAGCTGACCAAGACCGGCGCCGGCGTGCTGGGGCTGACCGTGGGTTATGTAACCAGTGGAGGCACCACCAATTCGACCTGGTCCGGGGATCTGGAGGTGGCGGCGGGCACGCTCTCGCTTACCAACCAATCCTGGAACTATGGCAACAGCCAGGCCGGCACCATCACCTTCGACGACGGCACCAAGCTGCTGATCAATGGCGACTATGGCTCGATGACCATCGGCAACGCCATCACCATGAACGGCGCCGTGACCATCGACATGGACGGCACCAGCAACACGCTGACGCTGAGCGGCGCGCTGACCGGGGCCAGCACGCCGTCGCTGGCGATATCCAACGGCGGCACCGTGGTGTTGTCGGGCAGCAACAGCTTTGACGGCTCGGTCACGGTTGGCGGGGCGAACTCAACGTCCAAGCTGGTGCTGTCGAGCGCCACCGCGATCAGCGACACCACGTCGGTGACCCTGAACGCCAACGGCGAGTTGCAGAACACGGTGGACAAGACCATCGGCACCCTGACCTCCAGCGTCGCCACATCCAAGGTGTGGATCGACAAGACCAAGACGCTGACCGTCAGCCAATCGGGCAACAGCACCTTCGCCGGCGCCATCAAAGACGGCTCCGGCGCCTCCGGCACCGGCTCCCTGACCAAGGCGGGCAGCGGCACACTGACGCTGTCGGGGACCAACACCTACGGCGGCGCCACCACGGTGTCGGAGGGCACCCTGACCGCGAGTGGGGGCAGCGCCATCGCCGACAGTTCGGCGGTCACCGTCAACACCGGGGCAACCTTCCGCGTCGCGAGCGGCGACGAGACCGTCGGTTCCATCGCCGGCGCCGGCCAGATCGCATTCGGGTCGAGAATCCTGACCGTTGGCGGCAACGGCAACAGCACGACATTCTCGGGGACCATCATCGCCGGCAACAACGCAATCTTGACCAAGACCGGGACGGGGACCCTGACCCTGACCGGCAACAGTTCAACCGCCGGCTTTAAGACCACGGTATCGGCCGGAACGCTGAGCATCGGCAGCGGCGGCGGCTTGGCGTCAGGCACGCTGACCCTGGCTGGCAGCAGCACCCTTGACTTCGCCACCGCCGCGACGGTGTCCAACGACGTCACCCTGTCGGGCAACGCGACCATCGCGCTGCATGCCAACAACGTCACCCTGTCGGGCAACATCACCGGCGGGACCAACACCTTGACCAAAACCGGCTCGGGCACGCTGACCCTGTCGAGCGGGACCAGCAACGGTTCGGCGTGGAACCTGTCCGTGGGGAACGGCACGGTGTCGGTCGATGACGCGGCGCGGCTGGGCACGGGCAGCGTGACGCTGGCGGCGGACACGACGCTGGAGGTCACCGGCGCGACGACGCTGGTCAACGCGACCACCATGACCGGCAGCGCGACGATTTCCAACAGCGCGGCGGTTTCCCTGTCGGGGGCGATTTCCGGCAACGGCTACACCTTGACCAAGGCCGGCGCGGGCACGCTGACGCTGTCCAGCACGGCGAACGGCGGTTCGACCTTCGCCACCACGGTGTCGGCCGGCGGCTTGAGCATCGGCGCCGCCACCAACATCGGCACCGGCGCCATCACCCTGGCGTCCAGCACCACGCTGTACCTGACCGGGGCCGCCACCTACACCAACGCCGTCGCCCTGACCGGCAACGCCACCGTCGCCGCCACCGCCAACGCCACCCTGTCGGGCAACATCACCGGGTCCTACGCGCTGAGCGTCGCGGCCAATTCCAGCACGGCCACCCTGTCGGGCAACAACAGCTTCTCCAGCCTCTATGTGACGTCGGGCACGCTGAGCGCCGCCAGCGGCGGCACCGCCGGCTCGACCAACCTCGGCTCGGGTCAGGTCAGCCTGAACGGCGGCAGCCTGACCCTGACCGGCTCGGGAGTGACCGTATCCAACGCCATCGCGGTGAACAGCGACGCCACCATCACCAACGCCAACGCGGTGACGCTGTCCGGCGTGGTGTCCGGTTCCGCCACCCTGACCAAGGCCGGGACCGGCATCCTGACGCTGTCGGGCAACAACAGCCACAGCGGCGCCACCACCGTGTCGGCCGGCACCCTGCGGGCGAGTGGCGGCAGCGCCATCGGCGACGGCAGCGCGGTGACCGTCGCCTATGGCGCCTTCCTGACCCTGTCGGCCAGCGAGACCATCGGGTCGCTGGCCGGCGCCGGCACGGTGACGCTGGGCGCCTACACGCTGACCACGGGCGGCAACAACACCAACACGATCTTCTCCGGCGGCATCGACGGCACCGGCGGGCTGACCAAGACCGGCAGCGGCATGCTGACCCTGTCCGGCAGCAACAGCTACTCCGGCGCCACCACCATCAGCGCCGGCACCGTGGCGCTCCAGGGCGGCTCGTCCATCGGGGACACCTCCGCCGTGACGGTGTCGGCCGGGGCGACCCTGCTCTTCGACGACAGCGTGAGCGAGACGATCGGCTCGCTGGCCGGCGACGGCACGGTCACCCTGAACAACGGCACCCTGACCATGGGTGAGAACGACGCATCCACCCTGTTCTCCGGCGTCATCAGGGAAGACCAGGCCGGAAACATCCTCAAAATGGGCAGCGGCACGCTGACCCTGTCCGGCTCCAACACCTATACCGGCACCACCACGGTGCGCGGCGGCACGCTGAGCGTGGCCGGCGACGCCAACCTGGGCGGCGGGACGGTGACGCTGAACGGCGGCACCCTGACGGTGACCGCGGCGGGCACCATCGACAACGTCTTCGACATCGGCAACTTCGGCGCCACCATCGACACCGCCGTCGCCGTGACCCTGTCGGGCGGCATCGGCGGCAATTCGGGCGGCAATGACGGGCTGACCAAGATCGGGACCGGCACGCTGACCCTGTCGGGCACCGGCACCTACAGCGGCAGCACCACCGTGTCGGCGGGCACCCTGCTGGTGACGGGCGCGCTGACCGGCACCAGCGGCATGTCGGTGGCCTCCGGCGCCACGCTGGGCGGCACCGGCAGCATCTTCGCCAGCAACTCGTCCAACACGCTGACCGTGGCCTCCGGCGCGACGCTGGCGCCCGGCGTGGCCGGAACCAACAACGGCGTCGGCACGCTGACCGTCAACGGCAGCCTGGCGATGAGCGGCACCCTGGCGGTCGAGATCGCCGGCACGGCGGCCGGCGGCTACGACCAGGTGATCGTCAGCGGCGGCGTCACGCTGTCCAGCGGCTCCAGCGCCGTCACCGTCACCCGCGTCAACGGCTTCACCGCCGTCAACGCCGCCACCTACCGGGTCATCGACCAGACCGGCGCCGGCACGGTGTCCAGCACCCTGTCGGGGCTGGCGCAGGGCGCCACGCTGAGCAGCAACGGCGACCTCTACACCGTCGATTACGCCGGCGGCACCGGCAACGACCTCGTCCTGACCGCCCTGGTCAACCCGACCGTCTCGTCGGTCAGCGCCAGCAGCGCCGACGGCACCTACAAGGCCGGCAGCACCGTCACCGTCACCGTCACCTTCTCCCGCGCGGTGACCGTCAGCGGCACGCCGACGCTGGCGCTGAACACCGGCCGCGACGCCAGCTACAGCGGCGGGTCCGGGACCAACACCCTGACCTTCACCTACATCGTGCAGGACGGCGACAACGCCACCGATCTCGACTATGCCTCCATCAATGCGCTGACGCTGAACGGCGGCGGCATCGCCGACAGCTCGACCAGCCTGGACGCGATCCTGACGCTCGCGGCACCGGGCGGCGCCGGCTCGATGGGCGCCAACAAGGCGATCGTCATCGACACCGCCGCCCCGACGGTCAGTTCCGTCTCGGCGGTGAACGGCACCTACCGGGCCGGCGAGGCCATCGACGTCACCGTCACCTTCAGCGAGGCGGTGAGCGTCACCGGCACGCCGACGCTGGCGATCACGCTGGACGACGGCACGGTGGTGCAGGCGGCCTATCTGTCGGGATCGGGCGGCTCCGCGCTGACCTTCCGCTACATCGTGGGCAGCAACCTGACCGACGCCGACGGCATCGGTATCGGCGCCTCGATCAGCGACGGCGGCATCGCCGACCTGATCGGCAACAGCGCGATCCGCACGCTGAACAACGTCGCCAGCACCGCGGCCGTGCGCGTCGACAGCCTGCCCCCCACCGTCACCAACGTGACCGCCAGCACCGCCAACGGCCTCTACACCACCGGCGACACCATCACGATCCAGGTGACCTTCAGCGAGGCGGTGAGCGTCAGCGGCACGCCGACGCTGGCGCTGAACGCCGGCCGCGGCGCCAGCTACAGCGGCGGGTCCGGGACCAACACCCTGACCTTCACCTACACCGTGCAGGCGGGCGACACCGCCGCCGACCTGGACGCCGCCGGCACGGCGGCGCTCGCCGGGTCGATCACCGACATCGCCGGCAACGCCGGCATCCTGCGCCTGGCGACGCCCGGCGATGCCGGCACGCTGGGAGCGAACAAGGACATCGTCATCGACACCACGGCGCCGTCGATCCGCACCATCGTCGTCCCCAACGACGGCCTGTACGGCACCGGCCGGACGCTGAGCTTCTTCATCCAGATGAGCGAGGCGGTGATCGTCAACGGGGCGCCGACCATCACGCTGGACATCGGCGGCCAGACCCGGCAGGCGGTCTACAACGCGTCCGCCAGCACCGGGTCCATCCTGCGCTTCGACTATGTGGTGCAGGCGGGCGACAGCGATACCGACGGCATCGCCGTCACCGGGCTGAACCTGAATGGCGGCAGCATCACCGACCGGGTCCGCATCGCGCTGCCGGCGACGCTGAGCGGTATGCCGGGGCTCCAGAACGTCCTGGTCGATACCGTGGCGCCGGACACGCCCTCGGTTCCGGTGCTGGCCCCTGGGCAGGACACCGGCGCCTCCGCCACCGACGGGCTCACCAGCCTCAACCGCCCGACCCTCGGCGGCACGGCGGAGCCCGGCTCCACCGTCACCGTCCTGGTCGACGGGGTGGCGGTCGGCACCGCCATCGCCGGGACCGACGGCAGTTGGAGCCTCACGCCCGCCACCCCGCTGGCCGACGGCACCCATGCCGTCACCAGCCAGGCGACCGACCGGGCCGGCAACAGCAGCGGCACCTCGACGGCCCTGAGCCTGACCATCGACACCACGCCGCCGCTGTTGTCGACCCCGGTGATTTCCAGCCCGGTGATCGCCGGTGTCGACAACACGGCCAACGTCATCCCCAGCCCCCGGCCGACCCTGACCGGCACGGCCGATCCGAACAGCACGGTCACCGTCATCATCGACGGCGTGGCCGCCGGTACCGTCACCGCTGGCGGCGACGGTCGCTGGAGCTTCGCCGTCACCACCCCGCTGGCCGACGGTCGCCACAGCGTCGCCACCACCGCAACCGACCCCGCTGGCAACATCGGCCGATCCGGCACGCTGAGCCTGACGGTCGACACCCAGGCTCCGTTGTTGTCGACCCCGGTGATCGCCGGGGTCGACAATGCGGCCAACGTCATCTCCAGCCCCCGGCCGACCCTGACCGGCACGTCCGAGCCGAACAGCACGGTCACCGTCATCATCGACGGCGTGGCCGCCGGTACCGTCACCGCTGGCGGCGACGGTCGCTGGAGCTTCGCCGTCACCACCCCGCTGGCCGACGGTAGCCACAGCGTCGCCACCACCGCAACCGACCCCGCTGGCAACATCGGCCGATCGGGCACGCTGAGCCTGACGGTCGACACCCGGGCCCCGTTGTCGTCGACCCCGGTGATCGCCGGGGTCGACAATGCGGCCAACGTCATCTCCAGCCCCCGGCCAACCCTGACCGGCACGGCCGAGCCGAACAGCACGGTCACCGTCATCATCGACGGCGTGGCCGCCGGTATCGTCACCGCTGGTGGCGACGGTCGCTGGAGCTTCGCCGTCACCACCCCGCTGGCCGACGGTAGCCACAGCGTCGCCACCACCGCAACCGACCCCGCTGGCAACATCGGCCGATCCGGCACGCTGAGCCTGACGGTCGATACCCGGGCCCCGCTGCTGTCCACCAGCGGAGCCACCGCGACGCTGAGTGCCGGCGGCACGGCGACGTTGGGAACCGCCGTCTCGTTGTCGGACGCCAGTCCGCTGAACCGGGTGACGGTCACGCTGACCGACGCCCGCGACGGCGACGAGCTGGTGATCGGCAGCCTGCCGGCCGGCATCACCGCGACCCGCGCCGGCGCCGGCATCGTGCTGACCGGTGTGGCGTCGGCTGCCGACTATCAGGCCGCGGTGCGGGCGATCGGTCTGCGGTCAAGCGCCAACGATCCGAGCTTCGCCGGTACGGCGACCAGCCGGTCGATCAGCATCCAGGCCCGCGATCTCGTCGGCAACGGCTCGACCACGGCAACGGTGACGGTCGCGGTGGCCCGCGCCACGACGACGACACCCACCACCACGACCAGCCCCATCAACACGACCAACAGCCCGGCCACGACCTCGACCGTCACCGGCAGCGGCAACGGGCCGTCGTTGTCGGGCGGCTCTTCGACCGCCTCCTCGTCCAACGGCCCTTCCTCCGGCAGCCCGTCGAGCGGCCTCGGCAACAGCGGGTCGATGCCGACCCTGCCGAGCGGTGGCAACAGTGCCGCCAGCAGCAGTGGCGGCCTCCCCGGCAACTCGTCCAGCACGGATGTCGGCCGCTCGGTGACGCTGAGCAGCGTCGGCGGCGGCTCGTCCAGCACGGATGCCGGCCGCTCGGTGACGCTGAGCAGCGTCGGCGGCGGCTCGTCCAGCACGGACGCCGGCCGCTCGGTGACGCTGAACAGCGTCGGCGGCGGCTCGTCCAGTTCCGGCAGCGTTTCCAGCGGCGGAGCGGGAACCGGACTGGGTGGCGGGATCGGCGGTGGATTCAGCGGTGGTCTGGGCTCCGGATTGGGCGGCGGGATCAGCGGCGGTCTGGGCGCCGGATTGGGCAGCGGGCTTGGCAGCGGGCTCGGTGGCGCCCCCGGCACAGGCACTGGCGTTGGCGCCGGCACGGGGGGAGCGCCGCGCAGCAACGCCGGTGGCCAGACCGGCACGCCGGACAGCACTTCGACCAATGGGCAGGTCCAGAATCAGAATCGGGGCACCGGCTTCGGTACCGGACAGAATACCGGACAGGTACGTCCCCCGGCGGCCGGACAGCCGGGCTCCCAGGGCCAACCCCAGCAGCAGACCCAGCCCCAGACACAGGAGCAACCCCAAACCCAACCGCAGGGACAGCCGCAGGGACAGCGCGAGACACAGGCTCCGCCCCAGGATGGCGGCAGCACCCCGCCGGGTGGCGAGGGCCATGCCGGGGCGGAGCGCGGGACCGACGATCGCGCCGTGATCATGCCGGCTTCGCCCGGCTTCGCCCGTCAGGTCGCCCGCGCCCACGGCGATGCGGCCGGCGCCGCCGGGCTGCTGGCCGCCCTCGCCAGCCATGTCCTTCCCGACAGCTGGGCCGCCTGACGGCGGCCCTTCCCTCCCTCCCGCCCCTGCCGTTTCTTTCCTCCCGAACATTGTTGCGCCGAACGGAATTACCCCCGCCATGAAGACTTCGACCGCCCAACTTCGCCGCCGCCCGCTTTCTTCGGTGGTGCCCGCCGCCGTCCTGGCGGCGTCCCTGCTGTCCGCCGGCTGCTCGATCACACCCGAGCCGCTGACCGCCGAGGAGAATTTGGCCCGCGTCCGCAAGGATCTGGGGGTCGTTCTGACCCCGCAGGAGCCGCTGACCAAAGCGGTCTCAATGGACGAGGCGATGGCGCGCGCCATCAAGTACAATCTCGACGAGCGCGTGAAGCTGATGGAGATGGCGGTCGCCTCCGATCAGCTCGATCTATCGCGCTACGACATGCTGCCGCGCGTGGTGGCCGCCGCCGGCTATGTCGGGCGCAACAATGATGCCGGGTCGGAAAGCCTGAACCTCGCCACCGGGCGGCGCACGGGCGAGAGCACCACCGCCACCGACAAGCACCGCCGCACCGGCGACCTCGCCTTCACCTGGAACATCCTGGATTTCGGCGTCAGCTATCTGCGGGCGCGGCAGAACGCCAATCTGGTGCTGATCGCCAATGAGCGCCGCCGCCGCGTCGTCCAGGGCATCATGCAGGACGTGCGGACCGCCTATTGGCGCGCGGTGGCGGCCGAACGGCTGCTGAGGCGGCTGGAGCCGCTGGAAAAACGGGTGGAGGGGGCGCGGCGCGATGCCCGCACGCTGGAGGCGCTGCGCCTCCAGGCTCCGCTGCAGGCGCTGAACTATACCCGCACCCTGGTGGAGACCCTGCGGCAGTTGCAGTCGCTGCGGCGCGAGCTGGTGGCGTCGAAGGCGCAGCTGGGCGCGCTGATGGGCCTGCCGCCGGGCGAACCGTTCGAGATCGAGCTGCCGCAGGCGAGCGTCATGCAGACGCCGCCCAAGCTGGAGATCGCGGTGGAGGCGCTGGAGACCTACGCCCTGCTGAACCGGCCGGAACTGCTGGAGGAAAGCTACAACCAGCGCATCTCCGCCGACGAGACCTGGCGGTCTCTGCTGAAGCTGCTGCCGGGCATCGATGTCAACGCCGCCCTGCGCTACGACAGCAACAGCTTCCTGCTGAACCAGCGTTGGGCGGACTATGGCGCACGGATCAGCTGGAACCTGATCAATCTGGTTTCCGCCCCCGCCACCAAATCCTACGCCGAGGCGCAGGAGGAGCTGGTCGACTTCCGCCGTCAGGCCTTGAGCATGGCGGTGCTGAGCCAGGTGCATGTGGCGGTGCTACAGTTCCGCGAGCTGAAGCAGGAATTCGCCCTGACCGCCGAGCAGGCTGATCTCGACACCCGCATCCGCTCGCAATACATGAATGTCGGCGAGGCTGGCCAGGGCGGCGAGCTGGGGGTTATCCAATCGGAAGTGGCGGCGCTGCTGTCCGATCTGCGCCGCGATCTGGTGCTGGCCGATCTGCACAACGCCTATGCCCGCGTCATGGTGTCGGCCGGCGTCGATCCGTTGCCCGAGACGATTCCCGCCGACGACCTGCCCAGCCTGACCCGGGCGGTGGCCACCGGCCTGTCCTCCTGGCAGGAGCGCGCCAACAGCGTTCTGCGTGTGAAGGATCTGGCGCGGGAGGCGGCCAAGGCCGGCGGCACCGGAGCGGCGCCGGAAGCCGCGCCGGAAGCCGCCAAAGCTGAGCCCGCCAAGCCGGCGGTGCCCATGGCGGCCGTTCCGGCCCCTGTTCCGGTCGCGGACGCGCCGAAGGCTGTGGTCGCCGCCCCGGCAAAGGCGGCGGCTCGCACTCCCCTTGCCGCCCCTGCCGCCACCCCGGTTGCGTCGGCCTCCTTCTCTCCGGTCATCCAGGCCGATCTTGGGGCTTACGCAAGCCACAGGCTCGCCGCGCAGGAATGGGATATGATCGCCAAACGCCTGGGACCGGCAACGGAAGGGGCCGGCGCCCTGTACATCACCACCCGGCGCAGCGGAGACGGCAAGCTGATCACCCAGCTGCGCGCAGGCGGCTTCGCCGACCGCGCCGGGGCCGACCGGTTCTGCCAGCGTGTGAAGGACAAGCAGCGGGAATGCACCGTTCGTACCCTTTCGGCAGAGGAAAGCCAGTCCGACAGCCGGACCGTCGGCAAGCAGGCGTCGCTGTGACCCGTCCCGGTGCCGCGACCGGCGCCGTGGCGATCCTTGCCATCCTGCCGGCCATTCTGCTGGGCGGAGGCATCGCCTCCGCCCCGGCGTCGGCCCAGGACGCCGCGCAGGGGCAGGTTCGCGCGCTGATCGAGGCTCGGCGGCATGCGGTCCTGTCCTCCGAAATCCCCGGCCGCATCGCCCGCATGAGCGTCGACGCCGGCCAGAGCTTCAAGGCCGGCGACCTGCTGGTCGCCTTCGACTGCGCCAGCTATCAAGCCGAATTGGACGCCGCCCGCGCCCAGTTGAACGCGGCGGAGGTGACGGCGCGGGTCAACCGGCGCCTGAACAGCCTGCGGTCCATCGGCGAGGCGGAGGTGCAGCTGGCCGAGGCGAAGGCCCAGGTCGCCCGCGCCGACGTCCGCAAGGCGGAGGTCCAGGCCCGGCGCTGTGAGATCAAGGCGCCCTTCGACGGCCGGGCGGTCGAACGCCGCATCCAGGAGCATGAGTCGGTCGCCGCCGGCGCGCCGCTGCTGGAAATCCTGTCCGACCGCGACCTGAAGGTGGAGCTGATCGTCCCATCCTCCTGGCTGGTGTGGCTGAAGCCGGGGCAACGCTTCGACCTGCGCGTCGACGAAACCGGCATGACCCTGCCGGGCGAGGTGGTGCTGCCCGGCGCCAAGGTCGATCCGGCCAGCCAATCGGTGAAGGTCACCGCCAGATTGACCGGCGAAAGCGTTCCGACCGGAATGATCGCCGGCATGAGCGGCACCGCGATCTTTCCGGAACCAACGCTATCGGCACTGCCGGCCGGGCCCCAGGGAGCCTCCAAGCCCGGTGCCGCGAAGCCATGAGCACGGTCACGGCCCAGTCCCCGCCCCAGCATGCGGCCCCCCCGCAGGCGGTGCAGCAGGGAGGAGCGGCACAGCCGGTCAACGGACTGCTGATGCTGCTGGAGTTGCAGCGCCAGGCCTGGCGGCAGGGGACGGCGCCGGAGCTGCGCTATCACATCGTCAACCAGACCCGCCGGCTGATCTCCTACCGACAGGCGGCCTTCCTGACGGTGGACGGACGGGGCCGGCCGGCGCTGGAGGCGGTGTCGAACATCGCGGTTCTGGAACCGAACGCTCCCTTCGCCCAATGGCTGGAGGCGGCGGCGCGCGCCGTCGCGGCCGGGACGCAGGCCAATGCCGTCCATGTCGTCGACCCCGCCACTCTGCCCGTCGGCGTCCGCGGCGCCTGGGGCGAGTGGGGACCGGCACAGGTGCTGTGGTGTCCGCTGCGCAAGCCGGAAGCTCCGCGCGACGCCCTGTCCGACGCTCCAGCGGCAGGCATGGACAAGGTTGGTCCGCCCCTGGCCGGCCTGTGGCTCGGCCGGGACGAGCCCTGGACCGACGGCGAGATCCTGCTGCTAGGCCATCTGACCGAAGGCTACGGCCATGCCTGGTGGGCGCTGTCGGGCCGGCGGGCGAAACGGCATGGACTGCGGCGAGCCGCGCTGCCATTGCTGGTCCTGCTGGCGGTCGCCGGCGCGCTCGCCATCCCGGTGCCGATGTCCACCCTGGCGCCGGCCGAGATCCAGACCAGCAACCCGGTGATCGTCGCCGCTCCACTGGACGGGGTGATCGAGCGCTTCCATGTGCAGCCGAACGAGGCGGTGGCGGCCGGACAGCCGCTGTTCAGCTTCGAGTCCACCGTCCTGCGCAGCCGCTTCGAGGTGGCGCGCAAGGGACTGACCCAGGCGGAGGCGGAGTTGCTGACCGCCTCGCAGGCCGCCTTCGCCGACCCGCAGACCAAGGCCCGCATCGCCCAGCTTCGCGCCCAGGTGGAGCTGCGCCGGGCCGAAATGGCGCTCGCCCGCGACCTGTTGGACCGGGTGACGGTCAAGGCCGAGCGCCCCGGCATCGCCGTTTTCACCGACGTCAATGACTGGCTGGGCAAGCCGCTGTCGGTGGGCGAGCGTGTGCTGACGCTGGCCGACCCGCAGGCGCCGGAGATCGACATCATGGTGCCGGTGGGCGACGCCCTGGTGCTGGAACCGGGCTCTCCGGTCGAACTGTTCCTGAACGTCGACCCGCTCCATCCCCTCCAGGCCCGCCTGACCCATGCCAGCTACGAAGCAGGCCTGTCGGCGGCCGGCGTGTTGTCCTACCGTGTCAAGGCGGCGCTGGAGCCGGGCCGGAATCCGGGAGAAGCCCCGCCCCGCATCGGTCTGCGCGGCACCGCCAAGATCCTGGGCGACCGCGTGCCGCTGGCCCTCTACCTGTTCCGCCGCCCGCTGGCCCTGCTGCGCCAGTCGCTGGGAGTTTGAGGCATTGAACCGCGCCGAGATTGCAGGGCTCCGAAGCTGGGTTAACGACGGTTTACGAACGGTGAGGTTTCTGATTCGGTAGAGCCCTCGTCTTGGAAGGGCAGTCCATGAGTTCGATAGAAGCCGGCTTTGGTCCTCCTCCGAATCAGTGGGCACCTCTGCTAAGCTCCAGATGGAGCGGAGAGGTTAAGAATGACGACGAAACGGCACATCTTTACGGACGAGTTCAAGCAAGAGGCGGTGGCTCTGTTGGCCAGCAGCGGCCGCTCGCTTGCGCAGATCGCCCGTGAATTGAGAGTGCAGCCCTCGGTATTGCGGAAATGGCAGCGCCGCCTCACCGGGTCAGGGGAGCCGATCAAGCATCGGAAATCGCCCGTTGGAAACGCGAACTCGCCCGCGTCCAGATGGAACGGCTATTATGCTTGGCGCACACGACCGGAGAGCCCACGCAAGGCAGCGAACCGACAGTTGCTCGACGACAGCCGGCACGGTTTGCCGGTGGCGCCCAATCGGCTCGATCGCGACTTTGCCCCGACAAAGCCGAACCAGACCTGGCTCACCGACATCACATACATCCCGACGGACGAGGGCTGGCTGTATCTCGCCGTCGTCCTGGATCTGTCCAGCCGCAAGGCCGTAGGCTGGGCAATGCGCGACCAGATGCGCACCGAACTGCCGCTGGCTGCCCCGACCATGGCGATCCAGCGGCGACGGCCCCAGCCCGGCCTCCTGCACCACTCGGATCGCGGCAGTCAATACGCCGCTGGGGATTACCGCAAGGCACTGATGAACAACGCAATCATCCAATCGATGAGCCGCAAAGGCAACTGCTGGGACAACACTCCGATGGAAAGCTTCTTCGGCAGTTTGAAAGCGGAACTCGTTCATGGCGCCCGCTATCCAACGCGCGACGCCGCTCGCAGGGACCTGTTCGCCTACATCGAAGGCTACTACAATCGCAAGCGACTGCACTCGGCTCCCAGGGCTCCGAATCCGTGTTAACGGATATTAACGTCGAGGATAGCGTTGAGGTAATCGGTGTCCCAGCCTGCCAGCTTCCTGCGGAGCTTGATGCTGGTGGGTCTGGGAGTGGCGGCCGGCTTTTTGGTGGCGCGCCGTAATCCGGAGCGCGGCCGGGCGGGTTCGGCGGCCTTGCGGACGAGGTTGATGGCGAAGTGGCGGACGACGGCCATGTTCAGGGCGCCGTGGCCTTTGCGCAAGCGGGACTGGTCCTCGTTGAAGACGACGTCGAGCAGCCAGTGCAGTTGGTTCTCGATGCGCCAATGGCCGCGCACGGCCTCGGCCGCCGCCTGGGCGGCGAGCGGGGCGGAGGTGATGTAATAGCGCGTGTCGGTGCGGCAACGATCCTTCAGCTCGGTCTTGCTGACCACCCGAACGATGGCGGCGACGGCGGGCAGGCGGACTTCGCCGGGAAAACGCCGCGCGCCGCTCAACCAATCGACCTGGCGCGCGACCGTGACCGCGCGCTGCTCGATCCGGCCATGGCCCTTGTCGATATCGGCGGCGTGATCGAGCGTCTCCGGCGGTGCGCTGGTGAAGAAACTCTCGATCTCGTCGCGCAGGGTGGGCTGGTTGGCTTTGACCGCCAGCAGATAGTCGGCCCCGGCGTCGCGAACGGCCTGGGCGATGGTGGCGTTGCAGGCGATGGCGTCGATGGTGACGATCGCGCCCTTGAGCCCGCCCTCGGTCGCCAGGCGCTCCAGCAGAACCGGAATGGCCGCCAGTTCGCTGGCTTTGTCCTCGACGGCCTCCTGGCCGAGGACCAGACGGCTGGTGGTGGCGAAGGCCGAGACCAAGTGCAAAGGGGCCTGCCCAAGGCTGCGGTCATGGCTGCGTCGCGAGGTCTTGCCGTCGATGGCGACCAGTTCCGGCCGGTCGGGCCACGCCTCGCGCACCCAGGACAGGAAGCAGTCCTGGAACAGGCCGGGAGGGATCCGGTTCATGAACACGGTCAGCCAGCGTCCGCTCGGCACCCCATGGTGATAGGGCTGGAAGCGCCGCAGAAAGTCGAGCCGCGCTTCACCCCAGGCGGCGATCGCCTCGTAATCCTCGCAATCCGCGATCGTCCCGCACACCGCCAGAAGCAGGATCTCCGGTAACGGATAGGCGACCCGCCAGGGAGCACGCGGGTCGTCGATCCGCGAAAAATGTTCCAGCAGCGCCTTCAGCCGCGATTTCTCACCAAAGCCGGCTTCGATCGAACTCATGGGAGGACCTTCCAAGACGAGAGCCTCCACCGAATCAGAAACTTCCCAATTCGTAAACCGCTGTTAACCCGACTTCGGAGCCCTGCCTGCCGCTATCCTTGACTTACCGGGGCGACTGCGGTTTGTTCCGCATCGATGCAGGACTCTGAGCGGTAGGCTGGACCCGATGGACCGAATCGACAACAAGGCTAACTACCGCTCGCCGACGTTGGTGTCCGAATATGATGCCCAACGCCGGATCGGCGAGGATGACTATGTCAACAGTGTAGAGGTTGACTATTTCGTTACCCAGGTCCGCCGGCTTGCCGGTCCGAGCGGCTCGGTCATCGACATGGGAGCTGGCACTGGCAAGCTGTCTCTGGCTTTTGCCGAGCTTGGCTACGAGGTGATCGCCTTTGACCAGTCGGAAACGATGCTGGAGCGTTTGGATGCCAAGGCGCGGGAGAGAGGGCTCAGCATTACCTGCCGGCTTGGCGACATTGTTGCCGATGCACCTCAGGGGATGGTGGAGCCCAGCTACGACGTTGCTGTGTCGTCGCGGGTGCTGATGCATGTGGCCGATCCTGACGCGATGATCGGCCATATGGCTGCGCTGTCCCGCCGCGGCATCGTGCTCGATGCGCCCCGGCGCGTCAGCCCGAACCGGTTGTTGGTTGGATGGCGCGCGCTGACCGGGGGAGAGGTTTACCGCTGTTTTGGTGATAGCGCTTTGCCTAAACTTATTGAAAGCAAGGGCTGCCAAGTTGTTAACAGGACTCCACTTTTTGTTGTGCCTATCGCAGCTCATTTGAAATTTTTTGATAAGTCTACAAGCGAATTCCTTGAGAAAAATCTGACGCACCTAAAATTAATATCTTCAACGATGTTCATATCTGCCAAGAAATTTCTTTAGATGTCTTGAGAGAATTGGTGGAAAATGAAATCACTCTCAAAACGCAAGGGGTAGTGGAGATGAAAGTAGTCATTCTTGCTGGCGGGCTCGGAACTCGACTTTCTGAAGAAACAACTCAGAGACCTAAGCCGCTCGTTGAGATCGGGGGTCGGCCAATTATTTGGCATATTATGAAAATATATTCAACCCATGGATTCAATGATTTTGTAATATGTGCTGGATATAAAGGTTATATGATAAAAGAGTATTTTGCAAACTACGCAATTCACAATTCAAATATCCATGTAAACTTAAAGAGTGGTGAGATGAGATTGGAAAATTCCATGGCAGAGCCGTGGAATATATCAATTATTGACACTGGAGACTCTACGCTGACTGGAGGAAGAGTAAAGCGTATCAGTGCTTATCTTGGAGAAGATGAAGAATTTATGATGACATATGGAGATGGTGTTGGCGATGTGAATATTAAATCTTTGCTTGCGCATCACCGAGCAGAGGGACGTATGGCTACAGTAACTGGTGCCCAGCCTCCTGGTCGCTTTGGGCAGCTTAGCGTAACAGGAAATGTGGTTAATGCTTTCCAAGAAAAGCCGATAGGCGAAGCTGGGTGGATCAATGCGGGGTTCTTTGTATTGTCCCGCCAAGTTCTAGATTTTATTGAAGGAGACGATACAACTTTTGAAAGAGGGCCTTTGGAAAAGCTCTCTCACGATCAGCAACTTACGCTATACCGGCATACGGGCTTTTGGTTGCCTATGGATACGGTAAGGGATAAAACTGTTCTCGAAGAAATGTGGCGTTCTGATCAAGCTCCTTGGAAGATTTGGTGAAAGTGATGAGTTCATTCCAGGATATTTATCGCGATCAACCTGTCCTTGTGACGGGCCATACTGGGTTTAAGGGGGGGTGGCTTGGTCTGTGGCTGCACCAGCTCGGTGCTGTTGTCCACGGGTATTCACGGGATATACCCACAAATCCCGCTCTTTTTGAGATGGCACAATTGGATAGCCTGCTTCATCACAACATCGGTGATGTTCGTGATTTGGAGCATTTCCAAAGAGTCCTGCATCAGGCTCGCCCACGTTTTGTATTCCATCTTGCGGCGCAGCCGATCGTTTCTCGTTCTTACTCTGATCCCATCGAGACAATGTCCACTAACGTTATTGGTACTAACGTAGTTTTGGAGGCGTTGCGATCAGTTGACTGGCCTTGCGCAGTTATAATGATCACAAGTGATAAATGTTACGACAATGTTGAGTGGGTGTGGGGGTATCGCGAAACAGACTCTTTGGGTGGAAAAGATGTTTATAGTGGTTCTAAAGGGGCTGCAGAGCTTGTAATCCGTTGCTATGTTCATTCCTTCTTCAAGGAGCATCATCCTGTACGCATTGCTGTCGGCCGTGCAGGCAATGTGATCGGTGGAGGGGACTGGGCTGCCGATCGTATTGTTGTCGATTGTGTTCGTTCCTGGTGTGCAGGAGAACGTGTTCTTCTACGCAGCCCATCGGCGACGCGACCATGGCAGCATGTTCTCGAACCGTTGAGCGGTTATCTAGCTTTGGGAGCAACCCTTGCTGCCACTGCAAAGCAGCATGGAGAAGCCTTCAATTTTGGCCCGCGCGCTGAGCAAAGTCGGACTGTCGTTGAACTGCTGAACGACCTTGCGCGCATCTGGGGGCATTCTGCGCCTGAACAAGCTTATGAAATTATTGACCAAATCCCTTTTCATGAAGCTGGCTTGCTAAAGTTGAACTGTGACAAAGCCCTATTGGGTTTGCGTTGGAGTCCGGTTCTAAATTATCAAGAGGCTGTGCAAATGACGGGTGAGTGGTATCGGGCTGTATTGCAGGATAAAGCTGACGCCCAATCTACTAGCCTAAAGCAGATCACCGCATATGAAAATCTTGCAGCAGATCGAAATATTGCTTGGAGTGATTCTAAATGATGACTTTTTTGACTCCCTTGAAACGTATTCCCACTCCAAAAGGCGAAGTACGGCACGGAATAAGGGTCGATGACGCAGGTTTTGCAGGATTTGGAGAGGCTTACATAAGTGAAATATTTTCAGGAGAAACAAAAGGTTGGAAGCGTCACCGTTTAATGACCATGAATTTGATTGTTTTGAAAGGTACTATCAATTTCTCTGTTTATGATGAATCCTCGAACGAGTGCAAAAAATTTCTCCTCTCAGAAGAGAATAAACATTTATATTATCGTCTCACTGTACCACCTGGGCTCTGGATGGCATTCCGTGGAGAAGCAATGGGAAGCAGTCTGGTATTAAATATTGCAAGCCACGTCCATGATCCAGATGAAGCAGAGGTCAGAGAAATCAATGAATTTAGAGAATTCCGTCCTTAAAGATATGAGAAAGACCAAAGGACCTATTCTTTTGGTTGGGGCATCTGGAATTTTGGGAAGTGCTTTTGACGCCATTATTCCGGCCGCATCCAAGATAATTCTTGGACGCGATATGCTTGATCTTCATCATCTAGACAGTGTTATTGCAAAAGTGGTGGGCGTGAATCCAAGTTTGATCATCAATTGCGCCGCTGACACTGATGTAGAGGGTGCGGAGGATGCACCGGAACGTGCATTTGCTGTTAACGTCGGACTAGCAGGTGCTTTGGCTAAAGGAGCTTCTGAATCTGGCGCTGCGATGCTTCACTTTTCCAGCACAGGCTGCTATGGAGATTGGAAAGAGGAGCCGTATGTTGAGGACGATATGCTGCGCCCAACAACAGTGCATCATCATACTAAAGCAGTTGGAGAAGAAGCTGTTCTAGAAGCTCATAGCAATGCATTAATTTTGAGATTGGGGTGGATATTTGGCGGACTCCCTGAGCAGAAAAAGAATTTTGTTTGGTCTCGACTTGTCGAAACAGAGAGCAAGTCAGAGATTGGCGCTAATCCTCGGCAGATAGGAAACCCGACATCTGCGAATGATGTGGCGGCGCTTTCATTAAGTCTTATTGAAAAAAATATAGAGGGTATTTTTAACTGTGTTGGTCCCGGTCGTCGCGTTTCACGTCTTGACTATGTTTCTGAAATATTGAGGGCTGCTGGTATTCAAATAAAAGTAAAGCCTGTAAACTTTGTTCGAAGAGCACCGGTATCTCCCAATGAGTCAGCAATAAATAAAATGTTGGCTGCAGCTGGATTTGATGTTATGCCACCTTGGCACCAGTCCCTTGGTTGCTATGTACAGGAACTTGAAGCTTATCGTCGGAGAATGTAAATATGACTACTGACGTGCTGGTTCTCGGTGGCGGAATCGCTGGTTTGTCCGCTGCGGCAACGGCACGAAATTGTGGCTTAAGTGCTACAGTATTGGAAGAAGCATTATTGCCTGGGGGGCTGCTACGTAGTTTTGAGGTAGATGGTTTCCGCTTTGACAATGGCGTACATCTTTCCTTTGCAACTGAACCTGAAGTGCGTGCGGTTTTTGACCAAACTCCCTGGATTGACCATGAAGCAACATCTTTTTGTCGCGATAATGGGATTTGGCTACGGCACCCAGTGCAAAATAATCTCTATCCCTTATCTGTAGAAGAAAAAATTGCGTTGATTGATGGACTTGTGCATGAGCCACGGCAAGAGGTCAACAATTATCGGGAATGGCTTGTGCAGCAGTACGGAGCACCCATTGCTGAGCGGTGGCCTGTTGCCTATACAAAAAAGTATTGGACTGTATCAGCTGAACAACTTGGAATAGATTGGATTGGACAGCGTATGCGTCGTTCCGATCTCAAAGAGGTTCTTCGTGGAGCATTGAGTGAGCGTGCTCCTAATACTTATTATATAAATCATATGCGCTACCCGAAAAAAGGGGGATATGGATCTTTTATTTCTCCGCTCGTTCAGATGGCGGATGTGGAATGCGGGCAAAGGATTGTGGAGGTTGATTATAAAAATCGTGTTGTCCGTTCGGCAGAAGGGAAATATTGGAGGTATCATCATCTTGTGAGTACATTGCCGCTTCCTAACTTGGTTTCAATGATGCCGGATGTGCCGGATTCTGTTTGCTCAGCTTCTAAAACATTATTTGCAACTTGTGTTGATCTTGTTTCTATTGGATTTAATTCTAAAATATCAATACCCAGCCTTTGGTTTTATGTGTATGATTCAGATGTCTTGGCAGCAAGAGTTTATTCGCCATCTTGGAAGTCTCCGGAAAATGCTCCTTCTGGTTGCTCTTCTCTTCAGTTTGAACTGTACTCATCTGTTAAATCTCCTATCAAAAAATCTGTGGATCAGATGGTTGAGAATTGTCTTTCTGCCGTGGAGGAGTTTGGTATTTCTTGTAGAAATGATGTACGCTTTACGCATCATAAGCGCCTTCGGTATGCAAATGTAGTATTTGATCTTGGCATGGAAAAACGGCGTGACTTGGTGCGTAGTTGGGTAGAGAGTACAGGAATTTCCCTTGCTGGACGCTTTGGGGAGTGGGCTTATTTATGGAGCAATCAAAGTTTTATGTCTGGCCATCAAGCCATTTTAAATATAATAGGTAGAATTTAGTAGATATAGCTTTTTAGAAGGCTATATGAGTCTGTCAAAGATGAAAGGAAGAAGAAGTGCGTATCGGTATATTTACGGTGCACCATAAGGAAGGGATGAAGACACCACAAGCATATCCATTTATCCCTTTTATGGTTGGGTGTTCAGGCACCCTCCCATCTGGATTCTTCGGTGATAATATGGGAAGAAATCTGCAAGACTCGGGGTTTCAATCCGCGTCCTATGGAGAGTTGCGCGCTCATTATAGCGTGTGGAAAAATCATTTAAATGATTTCGATGTGGTTGGGTTTCAACATTATAGAAGATTTTTCTTCTTTGATACGCCGGAACTTCGAGAGTTGTTTCCAGAAGCAGAAATGATAAGAAGAGCGGTTTCTCGCCACCCTAATCTGTATATTAATTTTGGCATGAGGGATTTTGAAAGATTAATTAATGCAATGAATTCTGTCTCAGAATCTATTGCGAGAAGTATAAAGAATTATACCGAAAATGGTATTGTTTGTACTCAGAGACTTTTAACAGGAAAGAGCATTGCATCTTTCTTTCGAGAAGTTCATAAGGATTATCATTGGGATATATTTTCATCAATTTTGCAAAAAAGAGGAGGGAAGTTTTCTGTTTTCAATTATGAATTGGAGAATAATTTTTGGGCGCCATATTGCACAATGTTTATGATGAAATCATCAATTTTTTCTGATATTATGGAAACTCTCTTTGATGTTATGAGAGAGGTAGAGCTAGAGTTTCAAGCTAAGGGGATCGAGATAGAAGGTAGAGATTTGGGCTACATTGCTGAAAGATTGATTGCAGTAATCGTTCTGGATTATGTATTCAGAAATCCTGAGTCTAACCTCTTCGACCTTCCAATGGTTAGCTGCCTTTCTCAATATGAGAGTGGTATATATACTTCGGTTGGGCGTGCAATATGATCTCTTTAGAGTCGGACTCGGGATCGGCATAGCTGTGTCTATGTCCTGGCCGCCCGTCTTGAGAGCAGTTTGACGCTTGCGATGAAGATCCAGGCGACGGCACTCTCGACGGTGGCCTCGAAGTCCTTGGCGAGGCGCCGATTGCGGTTAAGCCAGGCGATGGTGCGCTCGACGACCCGGCGCCGGGGCAGCAGTTCAAAGCCTTTGGCGGCGTCGGACCGCTTGACGATCTCCAGGGTCCATGTCCCGATCTGGGCCAAAGCGGTTTCCAGTTTGGGTCCAGCGTAGCCGCCATCCGCGAAGACGTGGCGAAGCCAAGGGTAGGGTGTGCGAACGGAGGCGAGGAGCGCCGGGGCGCCATCACGGTCCTGGATGTCGGCGGCATGAACGATGGCGGCGACCAGCAAGCCATTGGTGTCGGTCAACACAGTACGCATCCGGTGAGTGACGCGGGTGCGGATCGAATCGTTCAGCGTGCTGCTCGGTGGATTTGGATGAGTTCCTTAAGGCTTTCGACGCCATCTTCGGTCAGGGCATGGAACCACTGCTCGCCTGGGCCGTACCCCTCCGCCGAGCGCCGCCTTGTGACCGAGCGGGGAAGCTGAATCATTGTGCCTGTCCCTATGGCTATCCCTATGGCAGTCCCTATGACTATCCAACGCGTCGAGGTGATCACGGGCCAGGAGCGGCGGCGGCAGTTCAGCGACGAGGAGAAGCTGCGGCTGGTCGAAGAGGCGTTCCAGCCGGGCGTCAAGGCGACCGAAGTCGCCCGGCGCCTGGGCGTGGACGTCAGCCTGCTGTACCGCTGGCGCCGCCAGTTCTTCGGTCAGCAGCCCCGGCTGCCCGCCTTCATGCCGATCACCGTCGCCACCGACGCTCCGGCACCGGAGGAGGTGGCAGAGCCGACAGCGGCGCCAGCGGCCCCACCAGCCGGTCTCATCGAGGTCGAATTCGCGACGGCGCGCTTGCGCATCACCGGCCCGGTCGATCCGGCCCTGGTCGGCACGGTGATCGCCGCGCTGTCGGGACGGTCGGCATGATCCCGGTCCCCTCGGGCGTTCGGGTCTGGCTGGCGGGCGGGGTCACCGACATGCGCTGCGGGATGAACTCTCTGGCGCTGAAGGTCCAGGAGGGTCTTGGCCGCGATCCCCATGCCGGCGATTTATACGTTTTCCGTGGGCGTCGCGGTGACATGGTGAAGTGCCTGTGGCATGACGGGCTCGGCATGTCGCTGTACGCCAAGAGGCTTGAACGGGGCCGTTTCATCTGGCCCAGCCCGGCCAGCGGAGCCGTGGCCATTTCCGCGTCCCAGTTCGCGTATCTGCTCGACGCCATCGACTGGCGCAATCCGCAGCAGACTTGGAGACCGCGCTCGGCCGGATAGGCTGCGGCACAGTGAATCAACCCGCCGCTCTCCGGCGGGAAGAGCGAGGATCGGTGCGGGTTTCCGGGTACAATCCGGCCCCATGGACGCCCTGCCCGACACCATCGACGCCCTGCGCGCCGCGCTGATCGAAGCGCGGGGCCGAGCTGCGTTGGCCGAGGCGGACGCCGCCCAGGCGCGGGCCGAACGGTCCGGCGACCAGGCGCTGATCGCCACCCTGAAGCTCCAGATCGAGAAGCTCCAGCGCGACCTCTACGGCCGGCGCTCCGAACGGACCTCCCGACTGCTCGGCCAGCTCGAATTCCAGTTGGAGGAGGCGCAGGCAAGCGTCGGCGAGGACGATCTGGCGGCGGAACAGGTGGCCGAGGCGACCGGCGCGGCCCGCATCACCCGCAAGGCGCCGTCGCGCAAGCCGTTCCCGGCGCACCTGCCGCGCGAGCGCGTCGTGATCCCGGCGCCGGCGGTGTGCCCATGCTGCGGCTCGACCCGGCTGTGCAAGCTGGGTGAAAGCGTGACCGAGACGGCCGAGCGCATTCCTGCGTATTTCGGCGAATTCGCCCAGGCGTTTCGGTTGAAAGCGCCCACCGTTTCGGCGAAAGCGCCCACCCGAATTGCAAGCTGGTGGGAGCCGGGGCCGAACCCTGGATTTACGTTATGAAGGTTGTGGGTTTGGTTGCCAAGCACCGGCCTTAGGTGTCGGGGGTTTCGCTGGCGGCATCGGCCTTGGTGCGGCGCATGGAGTCGCCATGCAGGTCGATGCGGTAGGCCCGATGCACGAGGCGGTCGAGGATGGCGTCGGCGTAGGTGGCATCGCCGATGAGCCGATGCCAGTTGGCCACGGGAACTTGGGTGGCCAGCATGGTTGCGGCCCGGTCGTGGCGGTCATCGATCACCTCCATCAGGTCCAGGCGCTGAGGCGCGGTCAGCTCGGTCATCGCCCAGTCATCCAGGATCAGCAGGTCGAGCCGGGCGATCCGTCGCAGCAGCCGGGCGAGCGAACCGTCCAGGCGGGCGGTGGCCAGATCGTCCAGCAGGCGGGTCAGCCGGGTGTAGAGTACGCTGTGGCCTTCCCGCGCCGCCTGGTTGCCGAGTGCACAGGCCAGCCAGGTCTTGCCGATCCCGGTCGGGCCGGTGATCAGAACCGGCCGGTTCTCCTTCACCCAGCGCCCGGTGGCCAGCTCGCGCACAACACCGCGATCGAGCCCACGCGGGGTGCGCAGGTCGAGGTCCTCCAGGCAGGCCGTCTGGCGCAGCCGGGCACGTTTCAGTCGGCTGGCGAGTGCGGTGTTGGCGCGCTCTGCCGCTTCCCGCTCGATCAGCGTGCCCAACTGCTCGTCGAAGGCCAGTTGGCCGCGATCGGGCAGGCGTTCCAGCGCCTCCAACCCCTTGGCCATGCCGTACAGCCGCAACTGGCGCAGCCGCTCGTGGTTGACGTGCTTCATCATCGTATCTCCGTCAGTGATAGTAGGAAGGGCCGCGCAGATTGGTGTGCTCGCCGGCACCGGCCGCGTCCGCCGTTGTGGCCGGGGGAGCGGTCAACCAGCGCTGGACGTAGCGGTAGGATCCGACGTTGGCCTCCAGCGCCGCCTGGCAGGCTTGCTCCAGCCGGCTGGTGCCGTGGGTGGCCGCCAAGCGGATCAGGCCGATCCCGGCCCGCACCGCCTGTTCGGGGTGATCGGCGCCGGCCAGGATGCGTTCGAACAGCAGCGCGGCGGCCGGGCCGATGGCGGCCAGTTCGGTCTGGATGGCATCGGGGGTGAAGCGGGCGACGGCCCGGTGGTTGGCGGGGCGATGGGCGTCCAGCGTCACGGTGGCGCCGTCCTGCCGGCGGACATGGCAGGCCATCCGCTTGCCGCGCAGGAAGACGCTGATCACGCCGGCGGTGCTGTGCACGTCGACCGTCTTGCCGATCAGCGTGTGGGGCACCGAGTAGACGCCGCCGTCGAGAGCGAGATGATAGTCGGGCGGGACCTTGTGGCGCGCCCAGGTGCCCGGCACGAAGCGGTCCGGCGGCAAGGGGCGCAGGGTCGGCTGCTCCTCGGCGGCGAACAGGCCGGCGCGCGTGTCCTGCGGCCGGCGGCTCAAGGGAGCGGCATTGAGGGTGGCCAGCTTGTCGCGCAAGGCCGCGTTGGCGGCGTCCAGCGTGGCGAAGGGCGTATCGCGCAGCGGGGCCAGCACCCGCCGCTCGACCTGCTGCACGCCGTTCTCGGCGCTGGGCTTGTCGCGCGGGCGCCGCACCCGGGCCGGCAGGACGGCGGTGCGGTAGTGCCGGGCGAGATCGTGATAAGCCGGGTTGATCGCCGGATCGTAGAAGGAGGCGTGGCTGACGCCGACCTTGAGGTTATCCGGCACCAGCTTGCCCGGCACGCCGCCCAGATGTTCGAACAGCCGGGTGTGGGAGGCCAGCCACTCCTCCGCCTGCTGGGTCCAGGTCGCCTCGGCATAGACGTAGCCCGAATACGGCAGGCAGGCGACAAACACCTGGGCCTGCCGCGCCTCAGCGCCGAGCCCGACGGTCAGCGTCATCCCAGCGTAATCAACCTCGATCGCCGCCCCCGGCCGATGTTCCCGGCGCAGACGCGGCTCGGCATGAGCACCCTGCCATGCCCGGAAATGCTGGACGAATTGGGTGTAGCGATAGCCGCCGGGATGGACCTCCAGGTATTCCTCCCACAGCAGCCGCAGCGTTACGCCACGGCGGCCGAGTTCCCGGCTGATGTGCCGCCAGTCGGGCACCGGGCGCGCCGACGTGACCGGAGGCGGGAACAGCCGCTCCTCCAGCTCGACGTCCGTCCAGCCCAGCACATCCGCGTACTGCAGCCCGGAGGCCCGTAGCCGCTCCAGGTAATCGCGCACGGTGCTGCGCGGCAGCCGGCAGGCATCGGCAATCTGCCGTTGGCTGGCGCCAAACTCATCCCGCAGACGAAGGACTTCTCTGATCCGCCGCATGTCCGACCTCGCTCGGGGCATCCCGATCCTCCTTGGCCTGTGCCGTGGAAAGATCATGGGGATGCCAAAGGCTGGTTCGGACCCCGATACCACCACTCCTACGGGTGGGCGAATTCACCGAAACGGCTGGGCGCTTTCACCGTTCTGCCCGGGCGCTTTCCGCCGTTCCCGCTGGGTGCTTTCCGCCGAAATATGCACATTCCCGCGCGGTGGAAAATCATCCAGACGGTGCGCGAGAAATTCTCCTGCCGGGACTGCGAGACGATCAGCCAGCCGCCGGCACCGTTCCACACCACGCCGCGCGGCTGGGCGGGGCCGAACCTGCTGGCCACGCTGCTGTTCGAGAAGTTCGGCCAGCATCAGCCGCTGAACCGCCAGTGCGAGCGCTTCGCCAAGGAGGGCATGGAGATCAGCCTGTCCACCGCGGCCGACCAGGTGGGGGCGGCCTGCGGCGTGCTGAAGCCGCTGCTCGACCGGCTCGCAGCGCATGTGCTGGCGGCGGAGCGGTTGCACGGCGAGCCCGAAGGGCCAGCGAAGCTACGACACGACCGTGCCGGTGCTGGCGAAGGGCAAGACCGACACCGGCCGCATCTGGGTCTATGTGCGCGACGATCGCCCCTTCGCGGGCGCGGCGGCACCGGCGGCGCTGTTCCACTACTCCCGCGACCGTGGCGGCGGGCATCCCGAGGCACATCTGGCCGGTTGGGCCGGAGTGCTGCAGGCCGACGCCTATGCCGGATACAACCGCCTCTACGACGCGAGCCGCCAGCCGGAGCCCGTGGCCGAGGTCCTGTGTTGGGCGCACGCGCGTCGGAAATTCTTCGAACTCGCCGATATCGCCGCCAACAAGCGGCGCGGCAAGGGGGCGCCCCCGATTTCTCCGCTGGCGCTGGAGGCGGTGCGGCGCATCGACCCGCTGTTCGACATCGAGCGCGAAGCCCTCGGGCGCTCGGCAGCCGACCGTCTGGCGGTGCGCACAGAGCTGTCCAAGCCCCAGGTCGAGGAACTGGAAAACTGGATGCGAACGGCCCGGGCCGGGATGTCGAAGCACGCGCCGGTGGCCAAGGCGATGGACTACATGCTGACCCGCTGGGAAGGCTTCACCCGCTTCCTGCGTGACGGACGGGTCTGCCTGACCAACAATGCTGCCGAACGAGCGTTGCGTGGAATCGCCCTTGGCAGGAAGGCATGGCTATTCTGCGGATCGGATCGAGGCGGGCAGCGCGCCGCCGCCATGTACAGCCTGATCGTGACGGCAAAGATGAACGACATCGATCCCCAGGCGTGGCTGGCCGACGTCCTGGCCCGCATCAACGATCTGCCGCAGACCAAGCTGCACGAACTGCTGCCCTGGGAATGGAAGCGGCTGCACGAGGCGACCACGGCGATCTGAGGAACCATGGCCAGAACCCGCAACCTCGTGACCATGGAGCGCGTCGCCGAGATCCTCGGCGAGGACGTCGAATGGCTGATCGACATTGCCATCGAGCTGGAGCCGGAGGACGGTTGCCTGGCCGTGTTCGGCCCAGGCGAGCAGTGGTTCCATGCCCTGACCGAAGATGGCGTCGAAAGCCTTAAGGAACTCATCCAAATCCACCGAGCAGCACGCTGAACGATTCGATCCGCACCCGCGTCACTCACCGGATGCGTACCTCTGTTCCGCTTCAGGACATCGCCGTTCCGGACGAAGTCGTGCAAGTACTGGCGGATCTCCTCTTGGAAGCTGTGGGCGCCCATCTCGACATGGAGAACAGGGAGGAGGCCCATGAGCACCAAGATCACCGTTGATCATCTGGGCCGCGGTGCCGCGATCTATGTTCGCCAATCCACACCTGGTCAATTGATCAACCACACGGAAAGCCGTCGCCGACAGTATGACTTGGCTGATGCCGCACGGGCGGCTGGGTTCGTCGATGTCATGATCATCGATGAGGACCTTGGCCGCTCCGGTTCCGGCCTCGAATGCCGTCCTGGCTTTCAGAAGCTGGTGGCGGCGGTCTGCGCCGGCACCGTCGGTGCCGTCTCTTGCATCGAGGCATCGCGGCTGGCCCGCAACGGCCGGGATTGGCACCACCTCATTGACCTTTGTGCTCTGGCTGGGGCGTTGGTCGTCGACCCAGATGGGGTCTATGATCCAAGGCTGCTGAACGACCGCCTTCTGCTCGGCCTGAAGGGAACAATGTCGGAGTACGAACTCAGCCTGCTGCGTCAACGCGGCATCGAAGCCCGAGACGGAAAAGCCCGTAGGGGCGAACTGCGGTTCACGCTACCGCCCGGCTACTGCTGGAACGAGGCCGGACGGATCGAAATCGATCCTGACGCGCGCGTTGCCGGCGCGATCCGGATGCTGTTCAGCAAGTTCCGCGAACTGGGCAGCGCCCGCCAAGTTTTTCTCTGGGCGCGCGCCGCCGAGCTGTCACTCCCCGTCGTGCGGCGCAACCTCATCGCCTGCAAAATCCTTTGGCAGCCGCCGGCCTACCACACGGTGATCCAGGTCCTGCAGAACCCGATCTATGCCGGCGCCTACGTGTTCGGCCGACGGGGTAATCGGACTCGCGTTGTCGAGGGTCGGGCTCGGAAGACGAGCGGGCATAAACGAGAGCGCACCGACTGGAATACCCTGCTGCGCGACAACCACGAGGGCTACATCACCTGGGCCGAGTTCGAGGAGCATCAGCGCATGCTCGAGGAAAATGCCCACATGCAGAAGCGTGCCGCCCGCAAAGCTGGCCGTGGTGGCCGTGCTCTGTTGACCGGGCTGGTCCGGTGCGGGCACTGCGGTCGCAAGATGCGGGTCTTCTACGGCATGCAGTCGGGGCATGCCCACCGGTACCAATGCCGAGGTGACGATGCCCATGTCGGTGTCGGTCTGTGCATCGGCATCGGCGGTATTCGTGTCGACCGGGCGGTCGTGGCGCAGATGCTGGAAGCCGTCTCTACCAGAGCGGTGGAGGCTGCCCTGCTTGCCGCCGACCAGGCGGCTGCGGCGGGGGCGGAAGAGCGGGCAGCGCTGGAGCGCGAGTTGGAGGCGGCCCGCTATGATGCCTCGTTGGCGGCTCGCCGGTACGACCTCGTGGAGCCGGAAAAGCGCCATGTTGTGAGAGAACTGGAAGCGCGCTGGAATACGGCTCTGGAACGGGTGGCGCAGATCGAACGTCGGATTGCCGAGGCCGAGGCGCGCTCATCGGCGCGCCCAAGGGTGAACAGGGCGGCTCTTCTGGGGTTGGCTCACGATCTGTCGGCGGCCTGGAATGCACCGACAGCGGACGCGCGAACTCGGCAACGTCTGACCCGGCTACTCGTGGAGGAGGTGGTGATCGACCTCGACGACACAGCGCACGAGGCGGTGCTGCGGATCCACTGGGTAGGTGGCCGACACACCGAACTGCGTGTCCCACGGGCCAGGACCGGGCGTCGAGCGAACAAAGCACATCCAGGAGCGGTGGAGGTCGTGCGCAAGCTGTCCGGGCATTGGCCGGATCATGAGATCTCCGTCACGTTGAACCGCATGAAGTGCCGAAGCGATAACGGAGAGACCTGGACGACCGTGAAGGTTCGGTTGTTGCGGGAGCGACTTGGCCTTTCCGATTTCGACCCGACTGTACCCCGTCCCGAGACGCTGACGGCCGACAAGGCAGCGAAGCGGCTCGGCATCTCGATTCCCTCCGTACACCGCCTTATTCAGCGTGGGATCCTGCCGGCAACGCAGCTTGTCTCATCGGCCCCGTGGCACATTCCCGTGGCAGCCTTGGACACGGACGCCGTGCGAACGGGCGTGAACGAGATTAAGGCGCGGCGCCCCAAGAACCTCATTGATTATCAAAGAGATGAGACGATGCCGCTGCCAGGATTGTGAAAGGAGGGATGCACTATGTCACGCGATTTGGTCGGCGGCCCCGGAACAGGAAGAGATGGCCGGAGTAGGGATCCTTCTTGAGAACCTCCTGGACCAACAGGGCGAGGCCGTCGAAGCCCTTGCGCATGTCGGTGGCGCCCATCGCCAGATAGACCCGCACCCCGGCGGGGACCGGGATCATCGGCGCTCCAGAACGGCGAGGACCCGACGCAGGGCGCCCGCATCGACATGGCGATCGACGCGCAGGCAATGGCCACTGGGCAGCACGATCTCGATGATGCCGGTTCCGGCAGGCGGAAGGGGCGCCATCTTGTCGTCCGGGATGGACGGCGGGGCGTCGGCGATCCGCACGGGCACGAAGTTCACCGCTGGTTCGGGCGACGGGCTCGCCTGCCCCTCCTCGATCTGCCGGCGCCAGCGGTACAGCAGGCTGACGTTGAGGCCGTGCCGGCGGGCCACCTCGGAGGCCACCACGCCGGGCCGGAACGCTTCCGCCACCAAGCCCGCCTTGTCCGCGGCGCTATAAACGCGGCGCTTCTCCGATCCCGTGATCACCTCAACGCGCTGGTAAGTCATAAGTATAGCCATGGGGCTGGACATAGGACCAAGCCGCGGCCATCCGCGGCGTCCCCACTCAGCCCGCTTCGTCCACTCCCCGCAAGGCGGCCATCGTCGGACGGTTACTCATGTTGAACCCAGTCTCTCAAGAAACGGGGCCTCCAGCAAACCCGGTGCGGCTCACCATGCCCATCATCACGGAGATCACCGTGATGATGGGGTCAGGTCCGTCTTTCGCGCAGGACCAACAGGTCAATGGCAATGCCGAAGGCCGCGACCATGATCTGGAAGGCGAAGATGGCCATGGCCAGGGCAAGGGCGCGATCGGCGGGGACGCCGAAATGCCCGAGCATGCCGACCAGGGAAATCTCGCGCAAGCCAATGCCGCCAACCGTGAGCGGGGCCAGCAGAATCACGGTCAGCACGCCGATGATCACGCACCAGATGGCATAGCCGAGATCGATGCCGAGGCCCAAACCGAACAGGACGCTGCCGGAGATGGTCAGGAGCTGCGACAGGATGCTGTAAGCCAGGCACAAGAACAGCGTGTGCGGTTGCATCGCCTGGGCCCGCCACATGGCGAGGAAATGCGCCAGATGGCACCCCACCCACCCTCGCCAGCCCCGACCACCGGGAAACAGGCGCAGCAAGCCGTCTTGAGCGGGCTTCCAGGCCAGGCAGGCGATGGCGGCCGCCAGCCCCGCCAAGGCGGCGACCGTCGGCCACAAGAGCCCGCTCCCGCCAAGCCGCGCCGGGTCGGCCAGGACACCCGCCAGCATCAAGAGGAGAATGGCGAGCCCGCCAATCAGCTTGTCCAGGAGCACGACGGAGACGACTCCTCCCGCCTGGCGTCCCTCGCCTTGGCTCAGACGGTAGGCTTTGACCGCCTCGCCGGCGATCTGGCCGGGCAGCAGCAGGGCATAGGCCTGGGCGATCAATGTATAGGCCAGCAAGGTGCCGACCCGACGGTCCGGCAGCAGGACTCGCAGCTTCACGGCATTCACGCCGTGGGTTGCCGCCAGCAGCGCCATGGCCACCAGCGCGTGGGTGGGACGCATGGAGGAGAATTCCTGCAGAACCTCCGCGAGATCGACCCGGCTCAGCAGGAACAGGAGAATGAGGACACTGACCACAAGCTTCAGAGGATAGCCCAGAAGGGCCGTGCGCTGCGCCATCACGGGACCGGCGCTTCCGCCGAGGCGGCGGCAACCGCCGCCCAGTCCACCAGCGGCGACAGCATGGCCGGCTCGGTGCGGGTGGAGTGGCCGGGAATGGAGGCCAGAATCCCGCGACCGCGGGCGGCCAGCTCGGCGAAGAGTTCGGAAGGCGCGATGGACGAGCCCGGCTCTGCGGCGAGGAGGAAGACATCCCTGTCCTGCCGCAGCGTGCCGACACGCACGGCGAAGGTCATGGTCAGGGAGTCGGTGAATGCCCAATGGGAGGAAGGCGTGAGGAGAAGGCGCGCCGCCCTGATGCTCTCGGTGGTGCGCTCGGCTTCCCTCGCCCCTCCAGCCGCCGGCGCCGGGCGATATCGCCAGGGCGGGTCGTAGAGGCTGACGTAATCGGCATGCCCAAGCCCTTCGCGCAAAAGACACTCGGCGTTCGGCAGATGCAGATGGCCGTCCTCGACGAAATAGACCAAATCCCCGTCCGGCCGCTCCAGGGCGAGATCCAGGGCCAGACGCCAGGAAGCCGCCTCATCCGCACCGCTCCGGTGGATATGAAGGGGGGCCGAATGGAAGGAGAGCCCGCTCAGCTCCCGCTCGATGCGCTCCCCCCTCCCGCTGTCGTCATCCCCAACCACCACAGCCAGACGCCCGGCCGGCGCCGCGAATGTCCCCACCAGATTGCGCAGGCAAGCGCGCATGCCGGCGAGCCGGTCGTTGGCGTGCGATCTGGTCCGATAGATGATCGTCAGCGGCGCATCCATCCATTGTCCGGCATTGGGTGGGCTTTGCCGTTCCGCTGAGCCCTGGGCGGCGGCCTTGTCATCGGCATGAAGGATGGTTGGAGAGGCAACACTTTTCGGATCCAATGCCGCCGCGCGCCGGAACAGCCGGAAGGCCTCGGGATGGTCGCCGTCACGCCGCAGCGTATCCCCCAAATCCACATAGCCATCCACATCCTTTGGTTGCAGTGCGATGACGGACCGGCCGAGCGTGAGCGCCGCCGCCGACCGGCCCTGGGCCTGCAGGACCCGGACAAGCCCGCTGCGGGCGGCGAGCAGGTCCGGACGCACGGCCAGGACGCGGCGATAGATGTCCTCGGCCTCCGCCGGCCGCCCGGCCTCATGATGATGCCGGGCGAGAATGAGGGCGTCCTGGATGCGGACGGTCTGGGGTGGGGAGGCGGGAGCGGAGGATGGAACCGTGGGGGGGGGGGTGGGAGCGACGCCTGCCCCCTCTTCGATCGCCGCGACAAAGGATTGGGCGAAGATGCTCCAGGTCCGCTCGCCCCGGATAAAGCGCTGCGCCCGGTCCGCGCGGGCGCGGGCGCCGCTGCGGTCGGTGTACAGGGCTTCCAACCGTTCGACCAACTCATCGACCGAGGATTCGCCCCAGCCGATGCGGCTGCCGTTGCGATCAGGCACCGGTTTCTGGTGGTCAAGCGTCAGGCAGACGTCACCCACGACCAAATCCATATGGCCGGTGTTGGCCGACAGGATGGTGGGCACGCCGCAGGCCATCGCCTCCATGGCGACGAGGTTGGTGGCCCCTTCGCAGCGGTTGGGGAAGACGGCGGCGTCACAGTCGGCGAGAATGCCGGCGATCTGGTGGCGGCCAAGGAAGCCGAGATCGAGGAAATTGCTCTCGTCCGCGCCATTCTCAAACGCCCAGTGCCGGATGTCGATACGGTTGTCGCGCACCCGCGGCGGATGGGCGGCCAACGGCGATTCCGCCATGGTCATGCCGACTTCGGTCCAGGCGTTCTGCCATGCGGTGACCAGCAAGGCATTGGGATGGCGGGCATGGAAGCGTAGGAAGGCGGCCAGCACGATGTCCTGGCCTTTGCGGAATTCCAGTTTCCCGCCCGAAAAGATCACGAAACGGTCGCCAAAGCGCTTGGAGGGCGGCGGAACCTTCAGTTCGCTCTCATCGATGCCCTGCAAGGCGAAACCAATGTTGGTAAAGCCCTGGGCTTCCAGGATCTGCCGGTTGTAGGTGGAGTGAACGATGATCCGCTCATAGCGGCGGGCGCGCTCCAGGACAGCGGCATCGAAGCGCGTGTCCTCGTAGGCGATGACACCGATGTTGCGCCGGCCCTGAAACCGTTCGCTGGGCGGGCCGGCTTGGAAGCCATTGCCCAAGGCATGCAACACGTCGAATTCCCGCAACCGCAACAGGCGTCCCGGATGTTGCGCGGCGAGCGCGAGCGTCTGTTCGCAGGGCCCGACAAGAGACTGCAGCTTCTCCCGGTTCTCGGGCCGCAGGCTGTTCATCAGGGGCCGCTCCAGCAGCAGCGGCGGACGGCCTTGCTCGAGCAGATGCAAGGCGGTGTGGACCCCGACCAGCCCCCAGCCATGGATTTCGGTCAGCTGCCAGGTGAACGCCAGATGAGGATGCATGTGAACGGCCTTTGATGTGCCAGCAATGGCAAAGCTGCGCGTGCCGCATGAAAGGACCCGCACACCGCGCGGCAGACCATTCCGTCCTTGGTCCTTTCTTGTCAAGCCGTGTGGCGCAGGGGCGGAAGACAGGGGCAAAAGAAAAGGGGCGCCCGAAGGCGCCCCTCTCCCAGTCGTCGATTGATCTGATCGATCAACCGGCGGTGACGTTGCCGGTGCCGAGCAGGACACCGTTGAAGCGCGCCAGCAGGCGGGCTTCGGTACCAGTGACCGTGCCGTCCCCGTTCCAGTCGGTGACCAGATAGAGGCCGGTATTCGTCCCGTCATTAGCCAGGACCAGGGTGTTGGCGCCCACCGACGAGTTGGTCAGCGTGCCCAGAGCCGAGCGGAAGCTGGCCAGATCGGTGTCGGCGAGGTTCGACACCGCCGTGGACAGGGCAACCACCTCGTCCGTGCGCATGTCGACCGTGCCCGTGGCGCGGGTCGAGCTTTCCAGAACGCCGGTGCCGTTGCGGTCGACGAAGGAGCGCAGCGCCCCCGTGATGACCACCTGGTCCGAAGTCTGGAAGTTGTTGACCACGTCGAAGCCGGTGGTCGCCCCGGCCGCCGCGCCATCACCACCCGTCTGGAAGACGATCTGGTCGTTGTTGGCGTTGGCCTGCAGGGTGATCGTGTCGGCTCCCGCACCACCGGTGAAGCGGATCGCTCCGCTGGTCACGGTCACCACGTCGGCGTTGGCGCCGCCGGTCAGAGCTTCCACGCCGCTCACCGAGACGGTGTTGGCGGTGTCGCCCAGGATGACCACGTCGGTGTTGCTGTTACCGATCAACGTCTCGACGCCACGGGTGATCAGCGTGTTGCCGCTGGCGTTGCTCAGGGTGACCACATCGGTGCCGTTGCCGCCGATCAGGATGGAGACGCCCGAGACGTTCACCGTGTTGCCGGTGTCACCCAGGAAGACCACATCGCTGCTCGAGGTGCCGGACAGCGTCTCGATGTCGCGCAGCGCGATCGTGCTGCCCGCCGTACCCAGAGTAACCGCATCGTTGCCGGCGCCGCCGACCAACACCTCGACGCCGCTGACGAGCGAGGTGTTGCCGCTGGAGCCGAGGAAGACGATGTCGGTGCCACGGCCACCGGCCAGGGTTTCAAGAGCAGACACCGTCATGGTGTTGCCCGTGTCACCCAGGATGACCGCGTCGGTGCCCGTACCGCCGATCAGCGTCTCGACACCACGGGTGATCAGCGTGTTGCCGCTGTTGCCCAGGGTGACGATGTCGGTCGATGCGCCACCGATCAGGATGTCGATCTGCGAAACCGTCAGGGTGTTGGCGGTATCGCCCAGGAAGATCACCTCGGTGCCCGAACCGCCGATCAGCGTTTCGATGCCGCGCAGGGCGATCGTGCTGCCCGCCGAGCCGATGGTGACAACGTCGGTACCGACGCCACCAACCAGCACCTCGAGCCCGCTGACGGTGAGGCTGTTGCCGCTGGAGCCGAGGAAGACGATGTCGGTACCGGCACCGCCGATCAGGGTTTCCAGACCCGACACCGTCATGAGGTTGCCGGAGTCGCCCAGGATGACCGCGTCATTGTTGACGCTGCCGATCAGGGTCTCGACCGCGCGGGTGATCAGCGTGTTGCCCGCCGTACCGGCCAGGGTAACGACGTCGGTCGCCGTGCCGCCGATCAGGATCGACAGGCCGGAGACGGTCACCGTGTTGATCACATCGGCCAGGAAGACGACTTCGGTGCCAACACCACCGATGAGCGTTTCGACCGCGCGAACCGCGAGCGTCGCACCGGCCGAGGCCAGCGTGATCGCGTCGGTGCCCGTGCCGCCGACCAGCACTTCCACCGCGCCGACCTGCATGGTGTTGCCAGCGGAGCCGAGGAAGACGATGTCGGTGCCAGCACCGCCCGTGAGGGTCTCGATCGCCGAAACCAGCAGGTTGCTGCCGGCCGAGCCGAGGGTGACGACGTCGGTGCCGCTGTTGCCGACCAGCGTCTCGATGGCCGACACCAGCAGCGTGTTGCCGGAGGTGCCACCCAGCGTGACGGCGTCCGTGCCCGCGCCACCGGTCAGGGCCTCGATGGCCGAAACCAGGATGGTGCTGCCGGTGTCACCGAGGACGATGGTGTCGGAGGCACTGCCGCCGGTCAGCGTCTCGATGCCGCGGACGATCAGCGTGTTGGCCGTCGTCGTGGTGATGGTCACCACATCCGTGCCGGCACCGCCGACCAGGATTTCCAGGGCGCTGATGTTCATCGTGCTGCCGGCACTGCCGGTGAACACGATGTCGGTGCCCGCACCGCCGGTGATGGTCTCGATCGCCGAAACCAGCAGGGCGTTGCCGGCCGAGCCGAGGGTGACGATGTCGGTGCCGCTGTTGCCGGTCAGCGTCTCCAGAGCCGACACCAGCAGGGTGCTGCCGATGGTGCCCAGGGTGACGGCGTCGGTGCCGCTGCTGCCGGTCAGCGTCTCCAGCAAGGACACCAGCACGGTGTTGCCGGCCGTACCGCCCAGCGTGATGGCGTCGGTGCCGCCGCTGCCGGTCAGCGTCTCGAGGTCGCGAACGATCAGCGTGCTGTTGGCATTCAGCGTGACGACATCCGTGCCGACGCCACCGGCCAGGATTTCGAGCGCGGAGACCAGCAGGGTGTTGCCGGTGTTGCCCAGCGTGACGACGTCGGTGCCGCTGTTGCCGGTCAGCGTCTCGATGTCGCGAACGATGATCGAGTTGCCGGAAGTGCCCAGCGTGACGGCATCGGTGCCGGTGTTGCCGATCAGGAGCTCAAGGCCGCTGACCAGAACGGTGTTGCCGACGGTGCCGAGGAAGACCAGGTCGGTGGCGATACCGCCGGTGATGGTCTCCAGCAGCGACGCGAACAGCGTGTTGCCGGCCGAACCCAGGGTAACGGCGTCGGTGCCGCTGTTGCCGGTCAGCGTCTCCAGAGCCGACACCAGCAACGTGTTGCCGGAGGTGCCACCCAGCGTGACGGCGTCCGTGCCCGCGCCACCGGTCAGGGCCTCGATGGCCGAAACCAGGATGGTGCTGCCGGTGTCACCGAGGACGATGGTGTCGGAGGCACTGCCGCCGGTCAGCGTCTCGATGCCGCGGACGATCAGCGTGTTGGCCGTCGTCGTGGTGATGGTCACCACATCCGTGCCGGCATCGCCGACCAGGATTTCCAGGGCGCTGATGTTCATCGTGCTGCCGGCACTGCCGGTGAACACGATGTCGGTGCCCGCACCGCCGGTGATGGTCTCGATCGCCGAAACCAGCAGGGCGTTGCCGGCCGAGCCGAGGGTAATGATGTCGGTGCCGCTGTTGCCGGTCAGCGTCTCCAGAGCCGACACCAGCAGGGTGCTGCCGATGGTGCCCAGGGTGACGGCGTCGGTGCCGCTGCTGCCGGTCAGCGTCTCCAGCAAGGACACCAGCACGGTGTTGCCGGCCGTACCGCCCAGCGTGATGACGTCGGTGCCGCCGCTGCCGGTCAGCGTCTCGAGGTCGCGAACGATCAGCGTGCTGTTGGCATTCAGCGTGACGACATCCGTGCCGGTGCCACCGGCCAGGATTTCGAGCGCGGAGACCAGCAGGGTGTTGCCGGTGTTGGCCAGCGTGACGACGTCGGTGCCGCTGTTGCCGGTCAGCGTCTCGATGTCGCGAACGATGATCGAGTTGCCGGAAGTGCCCAGCGTGACGGCATCGGTGCCGGTGTTGCCGATCAGGAGCTCAAGGCCGCTGACCAGAACGGTGTTGCCGACGGTGCCGAGGAAGACCAGGTCGGTGGCGATACCGCCGGTGATGGTCTCCAGCAGCGACGCGAACAGCGTGTTGCCGGCCGAACCCAGGGTAACGGCGTCGGTGCCGCTGTTGCCGGTCAGCGTCTCCAGAGCCGACACCAGCAGGGTGCTGCCGATGGTGCCCAGGGTGACGGCGTCGGTGCCGCTGCTGCCGGTGATGGTTTCCAGCAGGGACGCCAGCAGGGTGTTGCCAGCCGTGCCGCCCAGCGTGACGACGTCGGTGCCGCTGTTGCCGGTCAGCGTCTCGATGTCGCGAACGATGATCGAGTTGCCGGCGGTGCCCAGCGTGATGGCATCCGTGCCGCTGTTGCCGATCAGGAGCTCAAGGCCGCTGACCAGAACGGTGTTGCCGGCACTGCCGGTGAACACGATGTCGGTGCCCGCACCGCCGGTGATGGTCTCGATCGCCGAAACCAGCAGGGCGTTGCCGGCCGAGCCGAGGGTAATGATGTCGGTGCCGCTGTTGCCGGTCAGCGTCTCCAGAGCCGACACCAGCAGGGTGCTGCCGATGGTGCCCAGGGTGACGGCGTCGGTGCCGCTGCTGCCGGTCAGCGTCTCCAGCAAGGACACCAGCACGGTGTTGCCGGCCGTACCGCCCAGCGTGATGACGTCGGTGCCGCCGCTGCCGGTCAGCGTCTCGAGGTCGCGAACGATCAGCGTGCTGTTGGCATTCAGCGTGACGACATCCGTGCCGGTGCCACCGGCCAGGATTTCGAGCGCGGAGACCAGCAGGGTGTTGCCGGTGTTGGCCAGCGTGACGACGTCGGTGCCGCTGTTGCCGGTCAGCGTCTCGATGTCGCGAACGATGATCGAGTTGCCGGCGGTGCCCAGCGTGACGGCATCGGTGCCGGTGTTGCCGATCAGGAGCTCAAGGCCGCTGACCAGGACGGTGTTGCCGACGGTGCCGAGGAAGACCAGGTCGGTGGCGACACCGCCGGTGATGGTCTCCAGCAGCGAGGCCAGCAGCGTGTTGCCAGCCGAACCCAGGGTAACGGCGTCGGTGCCGCTGTTGCCGGTCAGCGTCTCCAGAGCCGACACCAGCAGGGTGCTGCCGATGGTGCCCAGGGTGACGGCGTCGGTGCCGCTGCTGCCGGTGATGGTTTCCAGCAGGGACGCCAGCAGGGTGTTGCCAGCCGTGCCGCCCAGCGTGACGACGTCGGTGCCGCTGTTGCCGGTCAGCGTCTCGATGTCGCGAACGATGATCGAGTTGCCGGCGGTGCCCAGCGTGATGGCATCGGTGCCGGTGTTGCCGATCAGGAGCTCAAGGCCGCTGACCAGAACGGTGTTGCCGGCACTGCCGGTGAACACGATATCGGTGCCCGCACCGCCGGTGATGGTCTCCAGCAGCGAGGCCAGCAGCGTGTTGCCAGCCGAACCCAGCGTGACGACATCCGTGCCGCTGTTGCCGGTCAGCGTCTCCAGAGCCGACACCAGCAGGGTGCTGCCGATGGTGCCCAGGGTGACGGCGTCGGTGCCGCTGCTGCCGGTCAGCGTCTCCAGCAAGGACACCAGCACGGTGTTGCCGGCCGTACCGCCCAGCGTGATGGCGTCGGTGCCGCTGTTGCCGGTCAGCGTCTCGAGGTCGCGAACGATGATCGAGTTGCCGGCGGTGCCCAGCGTGACGACATCCGTGCCGGTGCTGCCGGCCAGGATTTCAAGCGCGGAGACCAGCAGGGTGTTGCCGATGATGCCGCCGAGGGTGACGACGTCGGTGCCGCTGTTGCCGATCAGCGTCTCGAGGTCGCGGACAATGATCGAGTTGCCGGCGGTGCCCAGCGTGACGGCATCGGTGCCGGTGTTGCCGATCAGGAGCTCAAGGCCGCTGACCAGAACGGTGTTGCCGACGGTGCCGAGGAAGACCAGGTCCGAGCCGCTGTTGCCGGTGATGGTCTCCAGCAGCGAGGCCAGCAGCGTGTTGCCGGCCGAACCCAGGGTAACGGTGTCGGTGCCGCTGTTGCCGGTCAGCGTCTCCAGAGCCGACACCAGCAGGGTGCTGCCGATGGTGCCCAGGGTGACGGCGTCGGTGCCGCTGCTGCCGGTGATGGTTTCCAGCAGCGACGCCAGCAGGGTGTTGCCCGCCGTGCCGCCCAGCGTGACGGCGTCGGTGCCGCTGTTGCCGGTCAGTGTCTCGATGTCGCGAACGATGATCGAGTTGCCGGCGGTGCCCAGCGTGATGGCATCCGTGCCGGTGCTGCCGGCCAGGATTTCAAGCGCCGAGACCAGCAGGGTGTTGCCGATGGTGCCGCCGAGGGTGACGACGTCGGTGCCGCTGTTGCCGGCGATGGTCTCCAGCAACGAGGCCAGCAGCGTGTTGCCGCCCGTACCCAGCGTGATGACATCGGTGCCAGCACCACCAGCCAGCGTCTCGATGGCCGAGATCAGCAGGGTGGTGCCCGTCGAAGCGAGGGTGACGATATCGGTGCCGCTGGTACCCGTCAGGGTCTCCAGGCCGGCGACCAGAACCGTGCTGCCGACGCCGCCCAGCGTGACAACATCAATGCCAGTGGTCGTATCAGCAATGGTTTCGATCGCCGAAACCAGGACCGTGCTGCCATTGCTGTTGAAGGAGATGGCATCGTTGAACGCGCTGCCGATCAGAGTCTCGAGAGCGCCAACGAAAACCGTGCTGCCGGCGGTGCTGCTCAGCGTGACGATATCGGTGCCGGTGCCGGTGCCGATCACGGTCTCGATGGACGAGACCAGCAGGGTGCTGCCGGCGGTGCCCAGCGTGACGGCGTCGAGGCCGCTGTTACCGATCAGGGTCTCGATGGCCGAGATCAGCAGCGTGTTGCCGACCGTGCCACCGCCCAGCGTGACGACGTCGGTGCCGCTGTTGCCGGTCAGGGTCTCAAGCAGGGACACCAGCACCGTGGTGCCGGCGGTGCCGCTCAACGTGACGACGTCGGTGCCGCTGTTGCCGGTGATGGTCTCGATGCCCAAGGCCAGCAGGGTGCTGCCGACCGTGCCCAGCGTGACGGCGTCGGTGCCGCTGGTGCCGGTCAGGGTCTCCAGAGCCGACACGAGGATCGTCGAGCCGGCGGTGCCGCTCAACGTGACGACGTCGGTGCCGCTGTTGCCGGTCAGCGTCTCGATGGCCGAGATCAGCAGGGTGCTGCCGATCGTACCGCCGCCCAGCGTGACGGCGTCGGTGCCGCTGTTGCCGGTCAGCGTCTCAATGGCCGAGACCAGCAGCGTGTTGCCGACAGTGCCGCCCAGCGTGACGATGTCGATGCCGCTGTTGCCGGTCAGCGTCTCGATGGCCGAGACCAGCAGCGTGTTGCCGATCGTACCACCGTTCAGGGAGACGGCGTCGGTGCCGGCGCCACCGGTCAGGGTCTCGATGGCCGAGATCAGCAGGGTGTTGCCGACCGTGCCAGTCAGCGTGACGATGTCGATGCCGCTGGTGCCGGCCAGGGTCTCGAGCAAGGACACCTGAACCGTGCTGCCGGCCGTGCCGCTCAGCGTGACGACGTCGGTGCCGCTGTTGCCGGTCAGCGTCTCGATGGCCAAGACCAGCAGGGTGCTGCCGGCCGTGCCCAGCGTGACGGCGTCGGTGCCGCTGGTGCCGGTCAGGGTCTCCAGCAAGGACACCAGCACGGTGTTGCCAGCCGTGCCGTTCAGCGTGACGATGTCGATGCCGCTGTTGCCGGTCAGCGTCTCGATGGCCGAGACCAGCAGGGTGTTGCCGATCGTACCACCGTTCAGGGAGACGGCGTCGGTGCCGGCGCCACCGGTCAGGGTCTCAATGGCCGAGATCAGCAGGGTGTTGCCGACCGTGCCAGTCAGCGTGACGATGTCGATGCCGCTGGTGCCGGCCAGGGTCTCGAGCAAGGACACCTGAACCGTGCTGCCGGCCGTGCCGCTCAGCGTGACGACATCGGTGCCGCCGTTGCCGGTCAGCGTCTCGATGGCCAAGACCAGCAGGGTGCTGCCGGCCGTGCCCAGCGTGACGGCGTCGGTGCCGCTGGTGCCGGTCAGGGTCTCCAGAGCCGACACGAGGATCGTCGAGCCAGCCGTGCCGTTCAGCGTGACGATGTCGATGCCGCTGTTGCCGGTCAGCGTCTCGATGGCCGAGACCAGCAGGGTGTTGCCGATCGTACCACCGTTCAGGGAGACGGCGTCGGTGCCGGCGCCACCGGTCAGGGTCTCAATGGCCGAGATCAGCAGGGTGTTACCGACCGTGCCAGTCAGCGTGACGACGTCGATGCCGCTGGTGCCGGCCAGGGTCTCGAGCAAGGACACCTGAACCGTGCTGCCGGCCGTGCCGCTCAGCGTGACGACATCGGTGCCGCTGTTGCCGGTCAGCGTCTCAAGCGCCGAGACCAGCAAGGTGCTGCCGGCCGTGCCCAGCGTGACGACGTCGGTGCCGCTGCTGCCGGTCAGGGTCTCCAGCAAGGACACCAGCACGGTGTTGCCGGACGTACCGCCCAGCGTGATGATGTCGGTGCCGCCGTTGCCGGTCAGGGTCTCCAGAGCCGACACGAGGATCGTCGAGCCAGCCGTGCCGCCGTCGATCGAGATGACATCCGTGCCCGCACCGCCGGTCAGCGTCTCAATCAGGCTGACCAGGAGGGTGTTGCCGGAGCTCAGCGTGACAAGATCGTTGCCGATGTTGCCGATGAGGGTCTCCAACGCCGTCACCAGAATGGTGCTTCCAGACGTGGCGTTGAGCGTTACGACATCTGTGGAGTTCGAATCACCGATGAGGGTGTTGAACGAGCCGACGCTTAGGGTGGCCCCTCCAGTTACAAGCCATATCGTGGTGCCGGACGTTGATTGTGGCATTTACTTGATCCCCATATCGTTCTGACCCCATAGCAAAAACTTGTCGATCCGCGATCCACATGTCTTGCAGGCGGCATTCAGGCATGATTCGGCCTTATGCAGCGTCATTTTCCTATCCGAAGAGGTACACCCGTGCAATCGAATTTACGGTGACTGCGCTTCGGGAGGATGCGCCGAGGTTATCTCGTCAGGATCACTTGGCGCGCTCGCCCTTGAGCCCCAACTTAATCATTTGATTTAAAACGATAAATTTCGTATGGATTTTCGGTCACAGATGAGAAAAATCCGCGCGCCGGCATGCGATCCCGCCACTCCCACCGCACGGGAAATGAGGTGTCCGAGGGCGAAAAGACAAAATACTCCTGTTCATAGCTCTTGATCGATATTCAATCAGCCGAGTATGCAAGGTCGTTCTCCAGGGATCTGAAGACAGTCAGCAATAGAATGACAAGCTTGGGGCGGCGGGCATCTGTATGACGACCATTCAAGAGGCTCTCACCATCGCGGTCCGCCATCACCAGGGCGGGCGCCTGGAGATGGCGGCCGACATCTACCGGCAAATCCTGCGGGTGGCGCCCCGGCATCCCGACGCCCTGCACCTCATGGGGATCGCGCTGCGCCGCCGCCAGCCGCTGGAGGCGGCCCGTTTGATTCGGGAGGCGTTGACGCAGAACCCGGAATTGACCGAGGCCCACCTCAATCTTGGCAACGTCCTGCAGGATCTGGGGCGTATCGGCGACGCGGCCGCCTGTTACCGCCGGGCCATCGCCCTGCGCCCCGATTTCGACCTGGCGCTGCCAGGGCTGGCCTTCTGTCTGCGCCTGCTCGGCCGGCTGGGCGAGGCTGCGACGATTTATCGCCGGGCGGTCGCCCTTGGGCCGGAGGTGGCGGAAACCCGCAACGGCCTTGCCAACTGCCTGCAGGACGACAAGCGCTATGATGAGGCGGTGAGCGGCTACCGGGCCGCCCTGGCGCTCGATCCCTTCCACGCCTCGGCCGGCAACAATCTCAGCATCGCCCTGCGCGAACTCGGGCGGATCGCCGAGGCCGAGCGGTGGCAGCGGCGCGCCATCGCCCGCGATCCCACCTTCGCCGCCGCCCACAGCAGCCTCGGCATCACCCTGCAGGAGGCCGGACGGCTGGAGGAGGCCGTGGCTTGCCAGGCCCACGCCCTTGTCTGCGATCCGGGCTTCACCGCCGCCTACAACAATCTCGGCAACAGCCGCCAGGCCCAGAACCGCCTTGCCGAGGCGATCCTCCAGTACCGGCGGGCGCTGCGGCTGGACCCCGCCAGCCCCGACGCCCACCGCAATCTCGGCATCGGACTGCTGCTGGACGGCCAGTTCAGCGAGGGGTGGCGCGAATATGAGGGCCGGCTGCGCTGCAAGGATGCGCCGGTGCTTGCCGATCTGCCCAAGCCGCGCTGGACCGGGGAGCCGCTCGCCGGCAAACGCGTCCTGCTGCACAGCGAGCAGGGACTCGGCGACAGCATCCAGTTCTGCCGCTACGCCCCGATGATAGCGGCGCGCGGCGGTCGGGTGGTGCTCGGCGTCCAGCCGGCGCTTCAGCGCCTGATGAAGGGGGTGGTGCGGCCGGACGCCATCCTCTCCGGCTCGGTTCCGCTCGACGCCTTCGACCTCCATGTCCAACTTCTCAGCCTGCCGCTGCTGTTCGGCACGACGCTCGAGTCGATCCCGGCCCGCGTGCCCTATCTTTTTCCGGAACCGGAACTGGCAGCCCAGTGGGCCGAGCGGCTCAGCCCGCATCAGGGCTTGCGGGTCGGGCTGGTCTGGGCCGGGTCGCCCGGCCATGGCAATGACCGCAACCGCTCCTTGCGGCTGGAGGCCTTCGCCGCCCTGTCCCGTCTGCCCAACCTTACCCTCTTCTCCATCCAGAAGGGGCCGAGCGAGGGGCTGGCGGCCACGCCGCCGGCGGGCATGCGCCTGATTTCCCTGTCCGCCGAGATCAGGGATTTCGCCGACACCGCGGCGATCGCCGCCAACCTGGACGTGATCGTCTGCGTCGATACCTCGGTCGCCCATCTGTGCGGGGCGCTCGGCCGCCCCACCTGGGTGCTGCTGCCCTTCGCCCCCGACTGGCGGTGGCTGCTCGGGCGCGACGACACGCCCTGGTATCCCACCATGCGTCTGTTCCGGCAGAACCGCCCCGGCGATTGGGAGGAGGTGCTGGAACGGGTCGAGGAAGCGCTGCGGGCGAAGGCAGCCGCCCTGCCGCGCTGATCCCGCGCGCGCCGGGACTGCCTTCCCCGCTTCGGAGAGGGGCAGCCCCGGCCGCAGGATCAGTGCGCGGCCGCCGGCGGCAGGCTCTTGCGCCACTCCTCGAGAAGCGTGTCCGTCTTCTGCCGCTCCTCGGCATTCATGGCGTTGTGCAGGGCGTCGACCTTCGCCTGGAGCGTCGCCCGGTCACTCTCCGGGGCCACCGATGCCGCCACCCGATACCACATGCAGGCCTGCGGCGGATTGACCGCGCCACCCTGCCCCGTCTCGTATAGCGAGGCGAGGTTGAGCATGGCGGCGAAATGGCCCTGGGCGGCCGCCCGGCGCAGCCAGTCAACCGCTTCCAGAACCTCCGGCCGCCCGCCGGTTCCCTTGAGAAGCAGCAGGCCGAGATTGACCTGGGCGTTGACGTTGCCCTGGACGGCGGCCTTGCGGTACCAGGTGGCCGCCTCTCCGAAATCGGCCGCGCCCGCCAGCCCCCTGGCATGGAGCAACCCCAGATTGAACTGGGCGCTGGAATTGCCCTTCTCAGCCGAAAGCCGGCACCATTTCAGGGTTTCGCGATAGTCCTGCGGCACGCCGCGGCCGGAGGCGTAGAGCAGGCCGAGATGGAGCTGGGCCACCGGATGGTCCTGTTCGGCGGCGCGACGGTACCAATGGGCGGCCTTCTCCGCATCCGGCTCCACCCCTTGCCCATGCTCCCAGGCGAGCCCCAGGCTGAATTGCGCACCGGCATTGCCGTTCTCGGCCGATTTCTCGTACCAGGACAGGGCCTCGGCCATGTCCTGGGCCACGCCGTTGCCCTGGGCGTACAAGGAGCCGAGCTTCATCTGCGCCGTGGCGTGGCCCAGTTCCGCCGCCTTGCGGAACCATGGGACCGCCGCCGCATAGTCCTGCGGCACACCCTGGCCGAAGGTGTGGAACAGGCCAAGATGGTAGATCGCTTCGGCGTGGTTCTGTGCCGCGGCCTTCTCGTACCAGGACAGCGCCTCGGCCATGTCGGGGGCCGCGCCAAGACCATGGGGAAACAGCAGGGCCAGGTTGGCCTCGGCGGCGGCCCGATTGTGCTGGGCCGCGCTGCGCTGCCAGCGGACCGGGGGAGCGTTGTCCTGCGGGGCGCCCTCGCCGTTGGCCAGGAACAGGCCAAGGGTGAATTGCGCCTCGACATGCCCCTGGGCGGCGGCCTTGCGCAGCCAATGGGCGGCATCGCCGAAATTACGGACCACCCCCTCGCCGCGGATATAGGATTGGCCGACGCGGAACTGGGCCTCGGCATCGCCCTGCTCGGCCAGCGGCAGCCAATGGCGCAAGGCGGCGAGATGGTCGCCGGCCTCATGGGCCTCCAGGCCCTTGCGCAAATCCGGCCGGGCGGCGGCCATCGGCGCCGCCGGCTTGCTGAACAGGCGGGAGATCAGACTCATGGCTCGCGCATGCTTTCGTTGAGACCGCGCAGGATCGGCCGCAGGAAGTAGGAGATCACCCGCCGCTCGCCCACCTTGATGTCCGCCTTCAGCGGCATGCCGGGGATCAGGCGGAAGTGGGCAGGTACGTTGCGCAGCTCGGTTTTGGTCAGGCGGACCCGGGCCCGGTAGAAGGGCTGGGTGCCGGTCTGCGGGTTGTTGCGGTCGGTGAAGGCGTCCTGGCTGATCGTCTCCACCACCCCTTCCAGGGCCCCATGATCGGTGAAGGGATAGGCGTCGAGCTTGATCTGCACCGTATCGCCGACCTGGACGAAGGCGAGGTCGCGGGCGTCGATGGTGATCTCGGTCTCAAGACCGCCGCCCAGCGGAAACAGCTTGAACAGAGCCTCGCCCGGCTGGGCCATCGAGCCGACCGAGGTCTTGGGCGACACCTCCAGCACCACCGCGTCGGTCGGCGCCTCCAGCTTGACCAGATCCTCGCGCTTGCGCGCCTTGCTGAGCTGTTCACGCAGCGAATCGCTTTCGGTGCGCTGCTTGACCAACTCCTCGATCGCCGAACTCTTCCAGTTCTGGACGTAGACATCCTGGTCGGCATAGAGCGACTTGAGTTCGTGCTGGTTGGCCGCCAGCTCATTCTCGTTGTAGACTAGGGTACGCTCGATATCGATGCGGTCGTTGGTGGCGTACAGCATGTTCAGCTTGCTGCCGGTCTGCGACGCCGCCAGCGAACTGCGCATGCCCTCGATCTCCCGGACCACCTTCAGCCGCTCGGCCAGATGGGACCGGTCGGTCTCGTTCTTCACGATGGAGGCCTTCACCCGCGCGATCTTCTCGGCATAGCTCTGCAACTGCGCCCGAAACTGCGCCTGGCGTTCCCGCCACAGGCCGAACTGCAGGGCCGCGTTGCGGTCCTTGGCGTCGGCGGGAGTGTAGGGACGGTCGTTGTATTCGGCCTCCAGCCGCGCCACCTGGGCATCGACGCTGGCCAGCCGCGCCTCCAGCTGCCCGACATCGGCCTGGGCGAAGGTGGGATCCAGCGTGGCCAGGATGTCGCCCGGCTTGACGATGTCGCCGGCCCGGACATTGACCGACTTGATCATCACCGTGTCCAGGGGCTGGACGAAGACCGTGGCCTCCTGCGAGGTGATCTTGCCCGGCGCCACCACGATGCGGTCCAGCTTCACGACGATCGCCCAGACGACCGCCAAGACGACCGCGAGCGCCAGCATATGCAGGACGATGCGGGCCAGCAGCGGATCGGGGGCGGCGTCGATCGCCGCGGTGTCCCGCTGGAACTGGCTGATGATCGCTTCCGGCGCGGCCTTCGCCGCACCCTTGCTCTGTTTCGCCGGCACCTTGGCCAGCGGGATGGAGCCGATTTGATGGGTCGTCACCGTCGGTCTCCTAGATATGCCGGTTCTGCTGGTGCCAGAGATGCTGGTAGATGCCGCAGCGCTCCAGGAGCTGGCCGTGCTTGCCCTGATCGACCGCCTTGCCGCGGTCCATCACCAGGATGGCGTCGCAAGGAACCAGACTCGACAGCCGGTGGGAGATGATGATGACGGTGCGGCCGCGGGCGATGCTCATCAGGTTGGCCTGGACGATCGCCTCGCTTTCGGCATCGAGCGCCGAGGTCGCCTCGTCAAGGATCAGCACGCGGGGATCGATCAGCAAGGCCCGCGCGATGGCCAGACGCTGGCGCTGACCACCCGACAGGTTGGCCGAGCCCTCCTCCAGCTTGGTGTCCAGCCCCTTGGGCAGCCGCTCGACGAACTCGTCGGCGCCGGCCATGCGGACGGCGCGCATCACCTCGTCGGTGGTGGCGCCCGGCTTGGCGGCGGCGACATTCTCCCGGATGGTGCCGGTGAACAGGAAATTCTCCTGCAACACCACGCCGATGTTGGACCGCAGGTGGTCGATGTCGAATTCGCGCAGGTCGTGGCCGTCGACGCGGATCAGGCCTTCCTCGGCGAAATGCAGACCCTGGAGCAGGCGGGTGACGGTGGTCTTGCCCGATCCGCTGCGGCCCATGATGCCGAAGATGGCGCCCTCGGGAATGGTGAAGGACACGCCATCCAGGGCCGGCGACGCGGTCGGGCTGTAGCGGAAGCGGATGTCCTGGAACTCCACCTTGCCGCGCAGGGGCACCCGCAGTCCGCGCCCGGCCCGGCCCTGTTCGCTCGGGTGGTTCATGATGCTGGCCAGCATCTTGACCGACAGCGAGACCTCCTGGAACTGCTGGACGAGCTGGGCGACCTGGAGCAGCGGCTGCACGACACGGCCGGCCAGCATGTAGAAGGCGATCAGCGCCCCCATCTGCATCTCGCCTTCGAGCGCCAGATAGCTGCCAAGGCCAAGCAGGGTGGCCATCATCAGCTTCTCCAGCGGGCCGGAGATCGTCTGGCTGATGGTCATCACCTTGGCGACGTTGAAGCGCAGTTCGGCCGAACGCGCCACCCGGTGGTCCCATTCCAGCTTTTGGCGGGCGTCGAGCGCCAGGGACTTGACCGTCCGCATGCCATGGATGTTTTCGATCAGGAAGGACTGCTGGCTGATCTCGGCGTCATACAGGGCCTTCAGCCGGTGGCGGAGCAGCGGAATGACGATGCCGATGTTGAGCGCCATCAGCAGCGTGAAGCCCAGGACCAGCATCGCCATCGGCACGCTGTAGGCCAGCATGACCGGCAGGAAGATGATCAGGGACACCATGTCCAGCAGGGACATGAACAGCTGCCCGGTCAGGAAGTTGCGGATGCGCTCCGCCTGCATCATGTTCTTGATGATCTCGCCCGATGGACGGCGCTCGAAGAAATCCATCGGCAGATTGACGACCTTGTTGAAGACCTGCACGTTCATGCGCGTGTCGATCTTGCGGGTCGCGTGCATCACCATGTACTGGCGCAGGTAGGAGAAGCAGGTCTCGAACGCGATCACACCGATCATGCCGACCATCAGCGCATAGAGCGTGCCCAGGCTCTGGTGGACCAGGACGCGGTCGATGATCAACTGGAAGAAGATCGGCAGAGCCAGCCCCATCATGCTGAGCAGGATGGCGGCGACGGCGATGTCGCGGAAGATGCGCTTTTGCCGGAGGATTTCGCGCAGAACCCACCGCAGCCCGAAGGATTGCTCCTCGTCGCCCAGCCCATACTGCCGCTTCAGCAGGAAGACCTCGCCGGTCCAGGCGTCGGTGAAGCGCTTGCGGTCCAACGGCAGCAGAACGCCCTGGTCGGCCAGCGGATCCTGGACGATGACGACCGGAACCTCTCCTTGGGTGCCGAAGCCGGCAACGATCAAGGCGTTGCCGTTGCGCAGGCGCACCATGACCGGAAAGGCATCGCCGAGCCCCTCAAGATGCTCCCAGGTCAGGGTCGTCGCGGAGAATTTGAGGCCAAGCTGCTTGGCCATCCGCTCCATCAGCGCGCCGTCGATTTCTTCATTGCCGACGACGAAATCATGCTGAAGGCGTTCGGCCGAGATGTCGACCCCGCGCTGACGGGCGATGTTGGCAAAACAGCGCAGAACCGTGTGCGCGCAGGAAGCTTCTGAAATCAGGGTCATAGGTCGCCTTGGCAGCGAAAGCCGGTTCCAGACGCGGGCAGACGCGGGCATCGTTGCCAGACGCTTCTCCCTGCGGCGGATTGGCGGCCACACTATGCCAAGCGGACTGAGGCGTTCAACTCCTAAGCATGGGCGCTTCGGGGTGTCCCTCAAAATGATTCGGCCCCCTGCTGCGGCGCTTTCAACCGGAAGGTCGCCGGCATGGCGCTTGTACGGGGCCGGTTTGTCACAAGGGGGGTGGACGCAAGCCTTTGAAAGAGACAATGGTGGCGCTTTGTTCAGCCACTGTCCCGCCGCCATTGTTGTTGGCACCCTTCCCAGGCGAAGGCGGAACGGATAATGCCGCGGGACCAAGGCGCCCGGGCTTGGGCATTCAAAGGTTGAAAGACATGGTTTTTGAGTATCTCAGGATGATCTTCAGCCGGCGGGACAGGGTGGATGGTGCGGACGAGCTGATGGCGCTGACGAGCCTGAGGTTTGTTGCATGCTTCATGGTGGTGATGTTTCACTATGAAGGCGCCTTGTTCGGAAGCTTTTCATTGATTCCGGCCGCATCGATAGGGTTTCTTGGTGTAACTTTTTTCTTCATTTTATCTGGGTTTATTTTGTGTTATCGGTATTCCAGTGTCGACTTCTCCCGGAATGATCTTTATCAATTTTATGCGGTGCGCTTTGCCAGAGTGTATCCCGCTTACATCATTTCGGTTGTCCTCAGTCTTCCATTCCTGATCAATGCCGTTTTGTACTTTCAAGAAACAGGCCAGAAAGCCGTTGCGACGCTGCTGACGGCAGGACCGGTTCTGGCGGTGGCTGGGCTACAGGCGTGGCTTCCCGGGGCGGCGTGTTCGGTCAATTGCCCGACATGGTCGATTTCGAACGAAGTGTTTTTCTATCTATGCTTCCCCTTCCTTCTTCAAATGCTGCGCAACAGCGCGGTGCGCTTGGCCGGTGCGGCGCTCCTTTGCTGGCTGGCAAGCACAGTCGTCTTTGTCGCGGTTTGGCAGGTGTTTGGCGGAAGCCATCAGCTGATGGCGACCCAGGTGACCATCGACATGGCCAGTGATCTGGCTGCCCAATTCATCAAATTCGTCCCCATTGGCCACCTGCATGAATTCATCGCCGGGATGCTGGCTTATCATCTGTGGAGGCGCCCCCGCGCCTGGTACGGCTGGAGGTTGATCTGTTTTTCGGCTGTTGCGTTTTACGCCCTCTGGAGATTTCACGCAGACATACCGGAGATTGTCTTTCATAACGGGATGAGCATCGCCGTGTGGCTGCCCTTGATCCTGGGTTGCGCAGGGATCCGGCGGGGCGTTCTCACCTGGCCGGTCGCAACTTTCCTCGGCCGGATTTCGTTTTCCGTATATCTGTTCCACATCCCGGTTCTGGCTGTTGTCCTCGGCTATGGCAGCGCCGTGTTGGGAGAGGGAGCGATGCAGAACCGCCTGGGGCTTTTGCTTCTGTGCTGGGCTCTCACGCTGGCCCTGTCGGCCTTGGTCCACCTGTTCATTGAGGAGCCGGCGCGACGGGTGATTGTCCGGCAGGCAAAACAGCGCTTTTCCTCAAGGACGGAGCGTGCGCTGGAGGCGGCATAAGCCGGCGCATTCCCTTGCCTCCGGGTTAGTCCCACCTCGGGGCATTCCCCACCCCGGCGCCACCGCTGCGGCGCCGGTCCTGCTCGCCACTAAGGAACGGCGAGGCATGGCCCGGCCGAAGACCCGCTCAATCCGGGCTGTGGGTCGCACGAAGGGCGAAGCTCCGGGGGGGATGTCCGCCGGCGTGGAGCTGCCACATGATGTCATAGGCCCGTTCAAGGTGATGGACGAAACGCTTGGCATCGAACAGCGGCGAGTGCAAGCGATTGTCTTCCAGGTGCCGGCGCAGGGCCGCCAGAGCGGTGGCGTCTTCGGCAAGCCGCACCGCCAGGGTCTCGTACTCCTCCAGAGTGTGCGTGATGAGTTCGGGCAGACCGGCGGCGGTGAGCAGGCTGGCGGCGACCCGGGAGGCGAAGGTCCCGCCCAGGCAGGTGACCACCGGACAGCCCATCCACAAGGCATCGCTGGTGGTCGTGTGTCCGGTGTAGGGCAGAGTGTCGAGGCACAGGTCGGCAACCCGGTAGCGGGCCAGATGATCGGCCAGCGGCAGCTTGGAGGCGAAGAGCAGACGGTCCGGGGCCACGCCTCTGGCGGCGGCTTCCCGCCTCAGGTTGCGTTCGCCATCCGGAGCGCCGCCATAAAGCCACAGTACGCTGCCGGGCACCCGCGCCAGCAGGCGCATCCACAGCGCGAAGATGGCCGGGGAGAGTTTCTGAAGGGCGTTGAAGCTGCAAAAGACGAAGCTGTTCTCCGGCAAACCGTACGCGGCCCGGACCGGCGTCCGTTCCGGCAGCGGGCGATCCCGGCCGTTGATCTGATAGCTGTCCGGCAACAGCAGCAGCTGTTCGGTGTAATGGGGCTGGTGGTCCGGCGGCGTGACGATCGCATCGCCCACGATATAGTCCATGTGCGGCAGGCCGCTGGTTCCCGGATATCCCAGATAGGCGACCTGGACGGGTGCCAGGCGGCGGGTGATCAGGTCGAACCGTGTGTTCTTGGTGTGTCCCTTGAGATCCACCAGAATATCCACCCCAATCTCCGCCATATGGCGCGCCACCTCGTCGGCGCCGGCCGCCCGGATGTCATAGAATTTGGCGAAGGCCGTCTCCAGGCGGCGGCGCATCGGGCTGCCATCGTCCGGGCCGTAGGAATAGGCCAGCGGGACCACCCGGCTGCGGTCATGGCGCTCGAACAGTTCGGCGGCCAGATAGGCGGTGGCGTGTTCGTAGAAGTCGGCGGAGAGATAGGCAACCCGCAACGGCCGGGCACCGCGCGGGGCGGCTGCCGGACGGGACGGGAGAGGGGCCGGAGCCTGAGGTTCCAACAGACGCCGGTAGAACTGTTCGACCGCGAGACGCTGCTGTCCCGGCGTGGTCGGGATGGTCAGAACCGCGAGCGGGATGACCGTCCCTCCATCCTGGTCGATGGTGTCGAGCACGGCCTGGCACAGCGCCTCATGATCCTGCCAGTCGCACAGGTTCTGCTTGCAGTAGAGATGATAATTCAGAATGTCGCTTCGTCCCGGAGCAAGCCGCCTGGCCCGCCCATAGGACACCATCGCATCGGCAAGGCGGCCGAGCTCGCGCAGGCCATGGGCGTGCTGCAGATGGGCCTCGGCCGCCGCGGGATCGCAGGCGATGGCTTTACCCAGGGTCGTGGTGGAGCCTTTGACCTCCCGGAGTTCGCGCAAGGCGACCCCCAGGCTGATCCGGATGGACGCATCGTCGGGGGCCAAGAGCGCCGCGCGCACAAAGTTGAGGCGGGCGAGAGCGAGAAGGCCGGTGTTGCGGTAAAGAGTACCGAATTTGCCATACAGGCCCGCCGCGTCCGGAGCGATGGCGGCGGCACGCTTCAGGCTGCCGCTGGCCGCCTCATGCCGGCCGTCGCCCTCCAGCGCGACCGTAAGGTTGTACCAGGCGTCGATCCATTCGGGCGAAATCGCAAGGATTCGCCGGTACAGCACAAGCCCCTCCGCGGTCCGGTTCTGGCGCACCCGGATGGTGGCGAGGAATTGCAGGAAGCCGGCATGGTCGGGGTGATGGGCAAGAACGATGCGACAGGCGGCGTCCGCCTCGTCGAAACGGTTCTGCTGATAGAGGCGAAAGGCGTGTTCAGCCAAATCACGCAGCACGATCATGGACCCGCTCGCTGCCTCGTCTCGCCGAAGATGGAGGAAGCCGCCTCGGGCCGGCGCCGTGGTGCCGGCCCGAGGCGGTTCTCTTCAGGCGGTTGGTTATCAGATGAGCTGCGCTTCGACACGCTCGCACAGATGGTGGTACAGGCAGATGTGGGCCTGCTGGATCAGGGGGGTCGAGCGTGACGGCACGTCGAGCAGGATGTCGCTCAGGGCCGCCAGCTTGCCTCCCCCCTCTCCCGTCATGGCGATGGTGGTCATCCCCATGGTCCGCGCCACCTCGAAAGCCGCGACGACATTCTTGGAGTTTCCGCTGGTGCTGAGGCCGAGCAGGACCCCGCCGGGCTCGCCGTAGGCCTCGACCTGACGAGCGAAGACCGTGTCGTAGGAATAGTCGTTGGCCCAGGCGGTCAGCACCGCGGCGTTGGAACTCAGGCAGATTGCCTTCAGTCCGCGGCGCTCCTTCAGGAAGCGGCCGACCAGTTCCCCGGTGATGTGCTGCGCGTCCGAGGCCGAGCCCCCATTGCCGCACACCAGGAGCGCCCGGTTCTGCCCGAGCGCCCGCGTAACGGCGGTGATCGCCTCGTCAAGCCGTCCGCTCCCCAGATGGTCAGCGGTGCGCTGCAGGACATCGACACTGGCGTTGATGTAGTCGGCGAAGCACACGGGAGAGGAAAGATCAGTCGCCATGGAACTCGCAACCTCAAGGTCAGGGGCTTGGAAAGGAGGATTCCGCGGGCGGGGCCGGCGGAGGCGGACATGCGTTGGGAAGTCGGGCGGCTTGGGCGGGTTCAGCCGCCACGCTCGGCCCAGCTCCGCCACATTGCCCGCAACGCCGCCTCGAGGGAGCGGGTGAAGCCCTTGTGGTCGGTCAGCGGCGATGCCTCCAGGCGGGCACGCATCCCCGCCCGCAAGCCGGCCAAAGCCGCGGGATCACCGGCCAGGGCGACCGCCTTTGCGATATACTCGGCTTCGTCGCTGGCGATCAGCTCCTCCAGCCCGACATTGGTCAGCAAGCTGGCGCCGACCCGCGCGACATGGCTGCGTCCGGCCAGCGTCACCACCGGCACCCCCATCCACAAGGCTTCGCAGGTCGTGGTGGTGCCGTTGTAGGGGAAGGGATCGAGCGCGATGTCGAGACGGTCATAGGCGCGCAGATGACCATCGGCTGCCGGGATACGGGCCAGCAGTTCGACCCGGTCGGGGTCGATTCCATGGGTGATGAAGCTGTTGCGGTAGCGGGCACGCGTCTCGTCATCGCCCATCTGCCGGCTCTTCAGAAGCAACCGGGCATTCGGCACGCGTTTGAGGATCTCGGCCCACACCCGCACCACCTCGGCCGTCACCTTGGAGGTGTTGTTGAAGGAGCCGAAGGTGACGACACCGCTGTCCAGCACCGGCGGGCGCGGCTGGAGCGCCACCACCGGCGGCTGGTAGCAGTGGAAACCGTGCGGCAACCGCACCAGACGTTCGGCACTGAGCTGGTCCGCCAGGCCGACCGGGTCGGCGACCCCGTCGGTCAGGCGGTAATCGATGGCCGGCATACCGGTGGTGTTGGGGTAGCCAAGCCATGTCACCTGCACCGGCGCCGGCTTGCGGGCGAACAGCAGCAGGCGGTTTTCCGCGGTGTGACCGGCGAGATCGATCAGGATGTCGATGCCATCCGCCTCGATGCGCGCGGCGGCCGCCTCATCCGACAGCCCGACGATCGGGACCCATCGGTCGGCAGCGGCCCGCAACCGCTCGGTCACCGCATCCGACCGGCCGGAGCAGGGATAGCAGATCACCTCGAAGGCGGCGCGGTCATGCTCGCGGATCACCGGCTCAACGAAGAAGCTGACGGAGTGGGCGCAGAAATCGGGGGAGACATAGCCGATGCGCAGCTTGCGATCGGGCCTGGGGTCATTGGCGTGGGCGCGCCCTGCCGGCAGGAGGGGATCGGCATGCCGCTCTGCCCAATGACGATGCACGCGATAGATCATCTCCACCGGGACGTCCGCCGTGTAATTCAGCGCGAACGCAAGGTTGGAGTGCATGATGGCGTGGGTGGGATGGACGCCCAGCCCCTTTTGGAACACGGTCACCGCCTCGGTGATGCGCCCCTGCTCCTTCAGGGTCTCGCCCAGGTTGTTGCAGGGCTCCGGCATCTGAGGGGCGGCGCGCAGGGCCGCCATGAAGTATTCCACGGCGCGGCTCAGCTCCGCCCGCCCCTTCAGCAGGTCGCCCATGTTGCTGAGGGCCGCAGCCATATCCGGCTTCAACCTCAAAGCCTCGGTGTAGCAGGCAAGCGCCCCGTCCAGGTCATTGGCACCGCGCAGGGCGTTGCCCAGATTGAAATGGGCTTCCGCATAGTCGGGTTGCAGCTCGATTGCCCGGCGCAGGGCGGCCTGCGCCTCGGCGGCCTGCCCCATATCCACCAGCAGGCAACCGAAGTTGCTGTGCAGATGGGGGTCGTCCGGTGTGCGTTTGACCGCCCGGCGGTAACAGGCGAGTGCCTCGGCATGCCCACCGCGGCCACGCAGGATCAAAGCCAGGTTGTTGTTGGCGTGGGGATGATCGGGGTCGAGGTGCAACACCGCCCGATAGCCGGCCTCGGCCTCGGCGATCCGCCCGGCCTGATGATGCCCCAACGCAACGCCGAAGGCCGCGGCGCAGGACGCCGGCGCGGTGGCCGAACGGCGCCCGCCTCCGGTCGCTGCCGAAGCCTGGGGGTGCTTTGCCTTGGCGACTGGCTTGCGGGAGTTCTTCTTCATCACATCATCCGGGAGGCGGCAGGGTGGACATGATCGGGAGCCTCCGAGGCCGTGGCGGCGGCTCAGGACAGCATGGCAGGCTGACCGCGCAGGGCGACACCGCTGCCAAGATGCTCAAGGTACCAGCGGTAGGTCGCGGCGAAGCCGTCATGCAGGGAGGTGGGGGCGCTCCAGCCGAGCGCGGTCAGCCGGCTGACATCCAGCAGCTTGCGCGGGCTGCCGTCCGGCTTGCTGGTGTCGTGGAAAAAGCCGCCGCGGTAGCCGACGACGGCGGCCACCAACTCCGCCAGCTCACGGATGGAGATCTCCTGGCCGGTTCCGACATTGATGTGCGGCTCGTCCGAATAATGCTTGGCAAGATAGACCAGGGCATCGGCCAGATCGTCGGCGAACAGGAACTCCCGCTTGGGCGTGCCGGTCCCCCAGATTTCCACGTTGTCGCGTCCCTCGATCTTGGCGCGGTGGATCTTCGCCAGCATCGCGGCCGCCACATGCCCGCTCTGCAGGTCGAAATTGTCACCGATGCCATAAAGGTTGGTCGGCATGGCGGCAATGAAGTCGCAGCCATATTGGCGCCGATAGGCCTGGCACAGCTTGATGCCGGCGATCTTGGCCACGGCATACCACTGGTTGGTCGGCTCCAGCGGGCCGGCCAGCAGTTCCTCCTCCACCATCGGCTGGGCCGCCAGCCTGGGATAGATGCAGGAGGAGCCGAGGAAGACCAGCTTCTTCACACCGGTCCGGTAGGCGGCCTGGATGATGTTGGTCTCGATGACGAGATTGTCATAGAGGAACTCGGCGGGCCGGGTGGAGTTGGCGAGAATGCCGCCAACGGTGGCGGCGGCGACGAACACCAGATCGGGCCGCTCCCGGGCCACCCACTGCTCAACCGCCTCCTGGCGGCGCAGGTCAAGCGTGGCGCGATCGGCCGTCAGCACCTCGCAGCCCTCATGGGCGAGCCGGCGCACGACGGCTGATCCCGCCATGCCGCGATGCCCAGCCACCCAAACACGCTTGCCGTCCAAAGAGAATTCCGCCGTCTTGTTCACCGGCACCAATCCTTGCCAATCGGGAAACCGGCGAATTCCTAGCATTGCACCGGCATCGGGTCCAGGCATGGTTGCGCGCGCCATAGCGCCGGGGTCGGGCGGCACGCCGCGCAACGGGCCGTTTGATCAATGGAGGATCACGGGTATAAGAGCCCCATCCACCGTTCCTGCCGATTGCTCCTTATCCATGGTCTCGTCCTCGCAGGCGCTCGCGATCGCCATCCAGCACCACAAGGCCGGACGCCTGCCCGAGGCCGAGGGGGTCTATGGCGCGATTCTGAGGCAGGTGCCCCAGGCCGCCGATGCGCTCTACCTGTGGGGGGTGCTGCGGGGGCAGCGGGGCGACCGGCTGATGGCCGAGCTCTTGTCGAGCCAGGCCTGCGCCCAGGATCCCAAAGTGCGGCTGTTCGACGCCGAACTGGGCGGCGCCCTGCGGGGGCGCGGCGAGTTCGATCATCTGGCCCGGCTGTTCGCCGCCGACGTGGCGATCCGCCCCGGTTGCCGGCTGCTGGTGCGCCCCGGAACGCGCGCGCCTGATCCGGCACTCCGCCTACAGCTTCCCGGTGTCACCCTGTGCTGCATCGACACCTTCTACCATGACTATGCGCTGGTCGCCTTGAAGAACTGCCTGGCCCAATGTCAGTTCGAGGATGTGCTGTTCCTGAGCGACCGCGATTTTCCCCTGCCGACCATCCGCACCCGGCTGATCGACCGCTTGCCCAGTTCGGAGGCCTACAGCCGCTTCGTCCTTAAGGAACTTCACCGCCATATCGAAACCCCCTACGTGCTTCTGGTTCAATGGGACGGGTTCATCCAGGACGCGCGCCTGTGGTCCGAGGAGTTCCGCGCCTTCGACTATATCGGGGCGCGCTGGACCATGTTCACCGACGAGGCGAATGTGGGCAATGGCGGGTTCTCCTTGCGGTCCCGCCGGCTTCTCCAGGCGACGGCCGATCCTGATGTGGTCGAGTGCCATCCGGAAGACTACCACATGTGCCGGACCTATCGGAGATTGCTGCAGGAGCGCTACGGCATCACCTATGCCCCGGCAGGGCTGGCTGATCGTTTCTCCATCGAGCACGGTGCCGAGCTGACACAGCCAGTGGAGACCTTCGGCTTCCACAGCCTCTTCCGCATGCACACCCTGCTTGATGCCGATCAGCTGGAGAATTTCCTCGATGATGTGCCGCGCTCAAGCCTGATCGGGAGGAGCATGATCCTGCTGGCCGTGTCATACCTGAACACCGGTCGTCCGATCCAGGCCCAGATCATCGCGTCACGCATTCTCGGGCTGGAGCCAGAGCATAAGGACAGGGGCGTGCTCGAGCAAATCCTGGCCGCGGCCGAAACCTTGCAGCAACAAAACGGCTCCTGAAGGCTTCGACACCCGTCAAGACTTCCGATGGTCAGCCCCCAGGCCATGCTCCCATCGAGCGCGCGGAATGATCGTTCCGCCTTACCCTTCCGACGTCCGGTGTCCGGGATTATCCATTCCTTTCCCTTCACAGGGGGTCATGAGGGTTCGCCGAGTGGCGTGGACTTGCAATAGGATTGGAACTGGGGCGATGTGATCTGCTGTGCACTGGTCGGCAGGCTGGCATGGACCGACCAGAAGAAGGCGTCGTCGCCTCCCCGGATCGAACCGTCGCTGAGAACGACCATTTCCATCTTGTGGATGGAACTGGGCAGGATGTGGATCTCTGCCCGCTTCTCGTCAGGCTGTTGGCGGTGGCGGGCGACGAACAGGGCGATCTGATCGAGAAACCAGCGGGAGCGGCCGGTGACCAGGAAATGGAGCATGTATCGGGCGGCGAAGTCGAAGAAATCGACCGATCGCCTGCCCGGCTGTATGTAGACGACATCCGCCCACATCTCGTTCCAAATCTCCATCATGCTGCCGCCAACCGCAGCGAAATCGGCCTTGCCCACCATGTCCCGGAGGGGGGAGGGATCGCGCAGCAAAAGCAGGTCCATGTCGAGCATCAGGATCGGCTTGTCGTACATCTGAAGAAGACACGGCAGAATCAAAAAGCGGGCGCAGGCAAAATAGGTTTTTTTCTCGTCACCGAATGGTTCGATATCCGTCTTCTCGAAACTGTAAACGATCTGGATTCTAGGAAAGCCATTCTTTATCCTTGCGATCTCTGCGTCGGACCGCGCATCCGGATTGATCGCATGGATGTGAAGGACGGCGGGGTGGGGGTGGTTCTGGTTGATGGAATTGACAAGCGAGAACGCGAATTTCGTGATGTAGGCGGCGTCGCCACTTGAAAACAGAATATGGTCGATCCCGTCCGGAATGGGGGTATCGCGCATCTCGACAGTACCGGGATGGGAAACCCCAGCCCCGTCAAGACGCTCAAGGAATGCCGGCGACAGTCGGATCGCCTCCTCGCGCGTCGGAGATCCGATGTGGCCAACCCGTTCGAAGCAGCGGTCGGCCTCTTCATGGCGGCCGGTGACGGCATAAAGGCAGCCAAGGCGCGTATAGGTGAAAGGATAGGACGGGCACAGGCAGGCTGCCATGCGGTAGGCTGCCTGTGCCTCGTCCGCCCGACCGGCTTGGCGCAAAGCGTTGCCGACGCCGATCTGGGCGGCGTAGCTCCACTGCCGGGCCAGATCGGCCGACAGCTCCTCCAGCGAGGAGAAATCGCTGCCGATCTTGTTCATCAGCTGCCAGGCGCCGCTGTAAATGACGGCATTGCCGGGTTCCAGTTCCCAAGCCCTCAGGCTGTGCCGCGCTGCGGCATAGGGTCGCTCCTTGACCTCCAGCCCGGCCATCGCGGCGTGCAGTTCGGCGATCGCGGGATCAATCTGCAGAGCCGCACCATAATGATGGCGCCCGGTGCCGAGGTCGCCGGCCTGGATCGCCTGTTGGCCGAGCATATGGTGGCACGCGCACAAGGCCTTTTTCAGCTGGGCGAGGTCAGGAGCCGCCTGTCCGACCATTTCCAACGCAGCGAGAGCCGTTCGGGCATCCCCCCGCCGATAAAGCGCCACCGCGGCGTTGAACACCGCGACAAGGGCGTCGCGATCCCACAGCAGAAGCTCCGGGCAGCGCCGCATGGCGGCATGGGCCGCCTCGACCGCCGCAGAATGCTGTCCGGCCTCGGCCAAGACACGCAACAGCGCCGCCTGCGCTTGCCAAACGGCCGGGTCGAGCGCCACTACGCGGCGCAACCACAGGGCCGCTTCCACCGGACGCTGCCCTTGCATCAGCAGGGTGCCCTGATTGATCATGGCCGCCAGATGCTGCGGGGCACAGGCGAGAGCCGCCCGACCACAGGACAAGGCCGCCGTCGACTGACCGTTCTGTAGATGGGTGCGTGTCCGCTCCAGCAGGGCCATGCAGGCCTGGTCGGGGGCCATTGCCGCAAGCCGGAGGGCTGAGGCCCGCGCTTCAGACCGGGCACAGCGGTCCTGCCACAGCATGCGATAGGTCGCCTCCACCCGACCGATCATGCCGGCGCTGTCGCACAAGGGGGAAGCGGCCATCCGGGGACGCAGGCCGGTGCGCAGTGCCAGAAGCCGCTCCGAGTCAGAGGCGAGCGCCGCGGCGATGCGGACATACTCGTCCTCGTCGCGGGCGATCAGCCCGTTCAAGCCCAGAATATCCAGCAAGCCGGCCGTTTGCCGCGACACCGGCCGCTCGCCCGGCATCGTCACGATCGGCAGCCCCATCCACAGGGCCTCACAGCTCGTGATCCCCCCGGTGAAGGGGAAGGGGTCGAGAGCGATGTCGACATCGCCATATTCCTCGAACATTGCCGCGTGGCTGCTGGGACCACGCAGCTCCAGACGGTCCCGGCCGATGCCATGGACCGCGAAGGCCTCCTCCAGACGATGGCAGACCACCGGGTCGCTCAAGTTGATCGACTTCAGCAAAAGCCGGGAGGCCGGAACCGCCTGGAGCACCCGGCTCCAGACCCGGATAACCCGGGGATTGAGCTTGGCAATCAGGTTGAAGCTGCCGAACGTGACGGCGCCGCGCCGGACGGATGGGGGCGGGGCGACAGCCCCGGCACAGTCGGGGGCCTTGTAGCAGAATCGGCTGTATGGCAGCCGGATGACCCGCTCGACGAACCGCCCCTCCTCCCCAGGACGAACCATCGCAGCGTCCATGAAAATGGCATCCATCGCCGGCAGGCCGGTGGTATGGAAATAGCCGATCCAGCTCACCTGCACTGGGGCCGGCTTCAGGGCAAAGGCCCGCAAACGGTTGCCGTTGCTGTGGCCGTCCAGATCGACCAGGATGTCGATCTCATCGGCACGGATGAGGGCAACCAGCGCCTCGTCGCTCAGCCCCGCCGTCGTGCGCCATTGCTCCGCCGCGTCGCGGAGCGGTGGTGGCGGAGAGGCCTCCGCAGGATCGGCGGAGTAGCAGATGGTCTCGAATGCCTCGCGGTCGCGATGCTCAAGCAGATGAGTCAGGAACAGGCGCCGCGGACCACCGGCAAAATTCAGCGCCACATACCCAATCCGCAACCGGCGTCCGGGAATGCGGGAGATGCCGGGGGGCGGCAGGCGGCCGGCCGCCTGCGCCTGATAAAGCCTGCCCCAGGCGGCATGGGCCTCGAACAGGGCCGTCTCCGACAAATCCGGCTGATGCTCCAGTGTCTGCAACAGGTTGACATGCGTGCTGTCGTTCAACGGGTCCAGTGCCAGGGAGTGGCGACAGGCCCGCTCCGCATCATCCAGCAATCCTTGTACCTTGAGGCTTGCCGCCAAATTGCCCCAGATGCGGGTGTCCCCGGGGCTGAGGGCCAAGGCACGACGCATCCAGCACATCGCCCGATGCAGTTGCCCCCGCAAATGCCAGAGCGCGCCCATGTCGGCCAGAGCGCTAGCCAGGGGCCCGGTTGCCGTCTCTGGAATAGCGGCGACATCCAGAGCCCTCACCGCCCGCTCCGCCTCCCCGGGCCTCCCCTCCTGGCAAAGCCGCGTTGTCACGGTGACGAGCCGGATCACCGCATCACCACAACCGGTCCGCAGGGCGACCGCCAAGCTTGTGACGGCTTTGTCGGTCATGCCCTCGTCGAGCGCCATCTGCCCCAGCGCCAGATGCGACCAGCCGAAGTCGGGAACGAGAGCGGCCAAACTGCGGAAAAGGGCGCGGGCTTTCTCCCGCTGACCATTCTGCAGCAGTGCCACTCCCTTGTTGAAGAGGTCGATGGCGGTTGGTGCCGGAACGGGTAACGGCTGGTGTACGGCGTGCGGGGGAGGGAGCTGGGTCATAAGCGGCTGCCAAGGCATGAAAGGCGGTCAGGGATGGGGGAGCGGCGGCTTTTCCCACTCACTCGATCAGTTCCGGCGATGTCCCGACCATCATCGTCATGGCCTGGTACATGGCGGCCGCATAGCCTGCGGCGTCCTTGAAACGGGGCGGGCGGACGAAGCCGGCACCGACCTGGGCCGCCGCCGCGCGCCGCGCCGCCCGATCGCTGGCGAGCCGAACGGCCTTTTCGATGTAATCGGTGTCGGAACCGGCGACCAGTTCCGGGCAGCCCAGATCCGTCAGCATGGCCGCTCCCATCTGGCCCCTGAAGGTGGCGCCGGCGCGGCAGATGATCGGCAGCCCCGCCTCCATCGGTTCGATCAGCGAGGTCGAGCCTGAGAAGGGGAAGGAGTCCAGATAGATGTCGGCCGCGCCCAGCGCCCGCCGGACATCATGGCGGTCCCACCCGCGCTCGGACAGGATGACCAGACGATCCTCCGCCACCCCGGCAGCGCGCAGCCGCTGGCGGAAGCTGTCGTGGAACAGGGCCTCCGGATAGGAGTGGTTCCAATGCGGGCCATAGGGCATCAGGAGGAGCACCGAGCCAGGAACCCGTGCCAGGATGGCAGCCCACACCTCTTGCAGGTCGGGGATGATCTTGTTGACGTTGGCGGTGGAGCCGAACACCACCACATCCGCCGGCAGGCCGAGACGCATGCGGATGGCCGCCTGGTCGAGCGGCTCATGTTCCTCCACAGGGTCGAGGAAGCAATGGGCCAGGCCGGGCAGACGGATGAGGGTCTCGCTGTACTGGGACTCGGCGTCCGGTGCGGTCTCGTTCAGGGCGCCGGAGACATAGTAATCCACACAAGGAGAGCCGCTCGTCACCACCGAGGCGACGCTGGACACCTGGACGCGGGCGACGCGGCAGCAGGCAAGCGCCGAACTGCTGTTCAAGACGGCGGCGATGTTGGAGGCGAAGAACAGGATGTCCAGATCATCCGCCCGCAAAACGTCCAGCTGCTGGTTGAGGGCTTCGGGGAGGACCGAGAGGCGGGCGCCCGTGTCCGTGACCGCCTGCTCCAGGGGATGCCCTGTTCGCCCCAGGGCATAGACAATCAGCTCGACACCGGGGGGCGGATGCAGGATCAGCGGCAGAACGGCGAAGCTTTCCGGCCGCGGCACCAGCGCCGACGCCAGGATGCCGACGCGCAGAGGGCGGTCGGGACGGGACGGCGGTGTCCAGTCCGGCTCAAGCCCATGCATCCTCAGGAAGGCCCTGTACAGGGCCGAGCGCGCCCGCAAGGCCGGGAGCAGGTTGCAATCATTGAAATAGAGTGGAACGAGACTGACGGCGGTGGCCCCCCGCAGAGTGGCGTTCCTGCGCGCCTCGTCACCCTCGGCCTCCACCGCCTGGGCAAGGGCCGGAAACGCCGCCACCATATGGTCGGCATAGCGCCGGGCCTCCCCGACCTCCTGAAACAGTCTGGGAGCGGCCAGCAGTGTGGCGGCATAACGCTCGCAGGCGAAGACCGGCATATCCGCCAGCGGGGCGAGCCCGGTCCAGGCATAGGGAGGGGCCAGCAGCAGGGCCGCCAGGCTGCGCGCCGCCCGATCGCTGGAGGAGGGGGAGGGGGCGTCAAGCGCCGCGCGCACCGCCGCCTCCGCCTGCGGGTGCGGCCGCCATGTCCAACGCCCGTTGTCGAGCCGCTCCACCGCCTGGGCAAGCGCCCGCGGGTCACAGCCTTCGGTCAGCAGAGCCGTCATCAGCTCGGCGTCCTCGCACAAGCCGGTCAGGTCCGGCGCGGCCCGCAGCACCTGCCCCCGGCTGCCGCGCCGGGCCAGCAGTTCGGTGAAGACCGCCTCGATGCGGTCGACGCTGCGCCCCACCGTGAAGGCGAAGGCACGGGTCCGCCCGGCCTGGGCCAGCCGGGCCCAACCGGCGCGGTCGTCCAGCAGGCCGCGCAGTTTGGCGGCCAGATCGGCCGGATCCTCCGACGTGAACCGCAGACCATCCACCCCATGGCGGACGATCTCGCCGCTGCCGCCGGTGGCGCTGGTCACCACCGTCAGTCCGGCCGCCATCGCCTCCACCTGCGAGATGCCGAACGGCTCCTGGAAGACGCTGGGGAACACCAGCACATTGGAGCGGGCGAACAGATCGAACAGGCCGCGGCGGTCGAGGAAGCCCTGGAAACGCACCTTGTCGGCAAGGCCATGCTTTTGACAAAAGGCCTGCGAGCGTTCCAGCAGTTCCGCATCCGCCCCCTCCCCCGCCATCACGCACTCAAAGTCGATGCCGGCCTGATGCAGCAGGGCCAAGGCGTTCAGCAGGATCTGGGGTCCCTTATAGGCGACATAGAGGCCGGCGAACACGATGCGCAGCCGGTCGAGCTCCGGCAGGACCGGCCGGTAGAAATAATCGACCCGCGCCCCGGGGTAGAGCAGCGACGTCTCGGGGAAATCATACCCCACCTCCGCCAGCCGGGCCTCGACCCATCGGCTGGCGGGGCCGGGGCGGTAGAGGGGAGAACGCGGCGCCTCCGCGACGCCATAGCCCGGATGCTGGTTGCCCAGGCAATGCACCACCGGGATGCCCTGCTGGGTCAGCGGGGTCAGGCAATGGGCGCCGATCAGGTCGAGGTTGCCGATCAGGCAGACCTCGCTGCCATGACGGCGGACCGCCTCCAGCACGCAGGCGACATTCGCGCGCAGGATGGCGATGCAGCGTTCGCGGTCGTCGAAATTGAACGCCCTCCCCTCCCGCCAGTAACCATGGAGGGTCAGGCCGCGCTCGACCCGCTCCTCCAGATCCTCCGTGCCCGCCATGCCGGGACGGATGAGGTCGGGAACGTCGGCGGTCAGGATGCGGACATCGTGGCCGCGGCGTAGAAGGTCGGCCGAGAATTCCCAAAGCTTGCGGCCGTAGCCGCCGAACTCCTGTGGCGGAAACAGGTTGGTCACCACCAGGATCCGGCGCGGCGTCTTGGTCGGTTCCACTGTCGGCGTGATCAGGGCGCGGTACTGGGCGATGCGGGCGTCACCGGCCGCCTTCCGGTCCAGCAGGGCAAGGTCGGGCGCGCCCGGCAGCGCGACCGCCGCATCCACCGGCAGCCCGCGGGCGCGCAGCCGCTCGGCGGTCAGAAGCCAGGCATCGGCCGGCCGGCCATTCGCCTCGGCCAGGGTCGCCAGCACCCGCAGCCCGTCATCATGGTTGCGGTCAAGGGCGACGCAGCGCTGGACCGCGCGCTCCAGCAGCCCGGCGTCGCCCAGCAGCTGCGCCAACCGTGCCGCCGCCATCGCCTGGTCGGTGCCGGTGGCGTCTGCCACCAGGGCCGTGAGGCGCGCGCCGGCCAGCGGAGAGGGCTGGCCGCTCCTTGCCAGGCGGATGGAGCGTTCGGTGAAGCGGATCCGGTCGGTGCAGCGGTACAGGCCGGCGGCCCCCTTGTCCGGAGTAAAGCCCCATTCGGCCAGCCGGAGCGCCGCGGCATTCCGTGCCGCCCAGCCCGGTCCGGCGACAACCGCAAACTCGGCGGCGGCATTGGCCAGCCGCCCATCGACCAACTCCTCGACACCGCCCTGTCCGGTCGACCAGGATAGAATCACCACGCGCCGTTCGCCCAGGCGGTCGTCCCCCCCGGCCTGGGGCAGAGGCAGGGCGTCGGACGGCGGGACATCCGGGGTCGGCACCACCACGCGCGGCAGGCCGAGGACGGCCGAGGCCATACCCAGCGGGTCGTCCGGCCCGGCCAGGAGCGTCAGACGGGTGGCGTGCAGGTGCAGATGCTGGACCGCCTCATAGGCGGCGATGCGGTGGCCCAACATCTGGCCGCGGGCGGGCAGTGGCGCCGCAGCCGGCCGGGCCTCCAGCTGGAGCGCCGGATCGATCGGTCCCCCTCCCAGCAGGCCATAGAGCTGGGCCCGCTTGATCGCGGGGCTTTGGGTGTCCAGCAGATGCGCCTGCCCGGCTTGGCGGATCGCCAGGGCCTCTTCCGGGTGGGAGAGGTAATGACGGATCATCTCGACCAGTTCACCGGGCGAGCGGTAGGTCACAAGATGGCGTCCAGGGGTGAACAGGCGTTCCAGCCCGGAGTCCGGGGAAAGGGCATCGGTGATCAGGAAACCGCCAGCCCCCAGGACCTCGAACACCCGCAGATTCAGATCGCCGTTCAGGCTACAGTTCAGCGTGACGGCCGAAGCGGCGTAGAGATCGGCCGCCTCCTCCGGCGTGCCGCGCAGAGTCCGCAGCGGCAGCCCGGCCCGGATCACCTCGCTCAGTACATGGCGGCGATAGGGGTGGAAGCCCCCGATCTGTCCGACGAAGGTGAGGTCATGGTGGAAGCTTGACGCAAGGACGCGGTGACGCAACGCGTAATCGAGCGCCGGGATCCAGCAGACCCGATCGAAGCCGGCCTCGATGAAGAAATGACCGTGGTGACGGGTATGGTCGAGAATGATGGCGTCAAAGCACTCGTTGGTGGCATAGCGGATCAAATTGCCGATCGGGGCTGCCAGATGGTGGGTGTCGCCGATCAGCAGCAGCTTCGGACAGGGGATGGAATCAAGGTTGCGGGCCAGGTTGCGCCGGGTGGCATCGGCCTTGATGACGATGAGGTCGGGCTTCTGATGGGCCGGCAGCCGGGCAACCAGTGCTGCCATGTCGAAATCGCCGGGGGGCGTCGCGATGGTGAGGACGCTGTCCCCCTCGATGGTGGTCTGGCAATCAGGACCGCAGAACACCTCGCGCCCGGACAGGAACGGACGCGGATAATGGGCGGGGCTCGCCAGTGCGCAGAACAGAACCTGCAGGTTGGGCAGACCATCCATGGTCAGCGGCGGCATGCGGTTCTCCGGTCATAAGCAAAATGGTCAGGGCGGGCGCACTCTAGTCGAAAGCAAGCGGCCTTGCCTATGGGCCGCTAACCCTGGTTCCCGTCCAGTCCCGAAGACGGAGGATCGCCCATCCCCGCAAATAGGCTCCTGATATGAGGTCATGTTACCATAAAATCATGGTTTTATATCATGATAATACTCCTTCTTATGATTTGATGCCATGCTGGTGGGGGCCGGCTCATCTGCGTCGGGTGACCCAGAACTGGTAGAGCCGGCCGAAAAGGGTCGGGTGCGCCTCTTCCAACCGGGTCCAGCGGGCCAGAGACGTCATCGCCGGATCGTCCGGGAACCGCTGGCGGTACAACGAATAGGGGGCCGGATCCTCAAATTCGAACCCCAGCAGGGTGAGGTCGAGGCCGTCCAGCGCCTGCTCCAGCCATGGCAGGCTGGTCGACAGCTCATGGACATGCAGCATCAGGTCGCGGCAGCCGCTGGCCGTGAAGAAATCGGGCGAGGCGGTCACGGCGCGGGCGGGGTGGTCGGCGGGCAGGTCCAAGATGTCCTGTCGCAGCCGGCGCACCCCCTCCAGCGTCGCGGCGATCCCGCGTTCCGCGGCGAATGAGCGCAGCGCCGCGATCGGCCGGCGCGCGATGGTGCTGTAGAAGCCCAGCTTCATCACGCCGCCCGGAGCCAACAAACCGGTCAGCACGCGCAGCCCGGCAAGCGGGTCGGCCATGTGATGCAGAACGCCGACACAATGGATGAGGTCAAAGCGTCGCTCCAGGCGGCCGAGTTCCAGCAGGTCGGCCTGGGCGAAGGACAGGGTGTCCAGTCCCAGCCGTTGCGCCTGACGCAGCCCATAAGCGAGGCTGCGGCGGCTGAGGTCGACCGCAAGCACCCGCGCCCCTGCGACATGGCGGGCGACCTGCACCGCCTCACGCCCGGTGCCGCAGCCGGCGACCAGCACCTCTGGCGCCTCCCAGTTTGGCCAGTTGTCCGTCGGCAAGCCTCCCGCCGGGAAGGCCGGCGGCCGCGCCCGGGGGAACAGCGCTTGCAGCATGGCCCTCAGACCAATCGGCTTGGCGCGCAGTCCGGTGGAAACCCAGCGTGGATAGGGATGCTCCTCATACTGGGCGCGAACCCGGACCGACACGCTGTTGTTCACCGGTGTCAGACACGGCAACTGGGCGGCGATGCCCGCCTCCGCCGCCACCTCGCTCACCTGGAGCGCCAGCAGGTCGCGCAGCTCCGCCGGCCAGGCATGCCCCATCAGGGCCGGCGGCAGGCGGTCGAGCGGGCGATAAGCCCCCAGCAGCGCGATCCAGTGGTTCGGCACCGCCACCCCATTCTCCAGCCGGTGGCGAACCTCCGCCTCCAGCCGGTCAAGGGCAATGGTCTCCTCGGCGCTTTGCGCCAGCACATAGTCGCCGAGGAAGGCTTGGCGGGCCAGCCTGACGCACAGCGTCAGCCAGGGATGCCCCCAGGAGGAGACGTCGAGCGGCTGGCCGGCCGCGGCGGTGACGGCCAGCAGCGCCCGGCGCAAGGCGATGACGATCCGTTCCAAGGCAAGGTCGGTGACGGGGGTGACGGCCAGCAGCGCATGCAGCAGCGGGTCGCCGGCCAACCCGGTCAAGCTGCCGGCGCACAGCAGCGCCTCGGCGGCGGCCGGGTCGCCGGCAACGGCGCCGAGTTGGCCGGCGGCCGGGTCGGCCAGGATCAGGCTCGCCGCCGCGGTCGCCAGATCGGCCGGATCGACCTCGGTCCGGGCGAAGGCCGCCAGCAGGTCGGTGCGCAGCGCCGCCGCCACCGGCGCCTGCGTTCCGGCCAGATGGATGCCACGCAACGACAGCGCGAAGCTGCTCCACCAGTGCCCGACATCCGGCTGCCCCGGCTTGGCCTGCTGGATGGCGCGCCGCAACAGGGAGATGGCCAGATCACGTCGGCCATGGCGCAGAAAGAGCGCACCGAGCTGGAAGGCGACCTCTCCGCTTTCCGGCGCTTCGGGCGGGATGAGGGCGAGCACCTCCTGCACCAGGCCAAGCATCTCGGCAGCCCAGTCGCCAGTGGCAAGCCCCAGCTCGGCCCAAAGGGCGATCAGCGCCATGCGGGCATCGAGATGATGCGCATCCGCAGCGATGGCCGCCTTGAAATGACGGCTGGCCGGATCGGTCCGGCCGGCCTGTCGATGCAGCGTGCCGAGCAGATGATGGGCACTGGCCAACCGCGGACGCAGCGCGACCGCGCGTTCCGCCCGTTCAAGCGCCTCCGCATCGCGGCCCAGCCGGGCGAGCAGAGCGGCATGGTTGCCGAATGCCTCCGCCGGCGCCATCGGCAGGGCTGTCGCCTGCCGGAACAGGACATCGGCCTCCTCCGCCCTGCCCTCGGCCATGCGGATCAGGGCCAGGGTGGCAAGGGCGTCGGCATAGCCGGGCTGTATGGCAAGGGCCTCGCCGCAGCGGGCCGCGGCCTCCGGCAACCGGTTCATGCGCAACATCGCCACCGCCGCCGCCCGCAAGGCTGGTGCCGAGCGCGGCGCGATCATCAGCGCCCGCCCGACAGCGGCCGTGCCGGCCTCGACCCGGTGCTGGGCGATCAGGGCGAGGGCATACAGGGTCCAGGCGTCGGCCTGATCCGGCCGCAGCCGGACGGCGCGACCGGCCCATGCCAACGCCTCCGCCGTCAACCCCAGGCAACGGGCCAGTTCGGCAAGCGGGACCATCGCGTCGGTGCTGAAGCTGCCCCGGGACAAAAAGCCACGGTACTGCCGCTCCGCTTCTGCGGCTTGGCCGCTGCGGCACTGGTCGAGGGTCTGTTGGACATCCTGGGGACTGAGTGTCATGACGGGGACCTTAGCGGAGCGGAAGCCGGTTGCGATCGCCCTCTTCTCCCCGATCCGTCCGGGTGGTGCAAGATGGCTGCATGCCGGGGCGCCGTCTGGTCGCGGATGGCCGCCAGCCCGCCAATTCCGATGGCAGAGGCTTCGCGTCGCTTGCTAGGTAATGGGCATGCGATGCCGTCCTGTCTCTCGACCGTCCTGTCCTTGGGTCGCCCTGCCATCGGGCCGTCCCGTCCCCGTATGAGCGATCAGCCCGATGACCCTTGATGATCTTGTGCAGCGTGCGCTCGACGCGCAGCGATCCGGCGATACCGACCGCGCCGACCGGCTCTACCGCACCCTTCTGGCCCTGGTGCCGGGGCATCTGCCGGTGATGCTGCATCGCGCCGCCCTGCTGGAGCGGTCGGGGGACTGGGCCTCGGCCTTGCCGGTCTATGGCCGGGCGGCCCGGCTGCAACCGGGGCTGGCGCTTCCCGCCACCCGGCGCGCCGTGCTGCTGCTGCGCAGCCGGCTGGGACCGCCGCCGCCACCCCGGCCCTTCGATCCGGTCCCGCCCGGCGGACGGGTGGCGATGACCACCCTCGGAACGAATGGACGCTTCGGCAATCAGCTTCTCCAATATGGCATCCTGCGGCTCTATGGGGATCTCCACGGGCTGCGGGTCGAAGCCCCCGATTGGATCGGGCGTGACCTGTTCGGGTTCGACGATCCGCTTCCCCGGCCGGGGCTGCGTCTTGTGCGGGAGGATGAGACGGATGTGGTCGCCGGGCTGACGGGGACCGCCGGCACGGTGGAACGGGACGTGGATCTGTGGGGCTATTTTTGCGGACCGACCGGGCGCTGGGCGATGCATGGCGAGCGCTTCCGCGCTCTGTTCCAATGGCACGGACCGGCCGCCGCCCTCGCACGCTCCGTGCAAGCCCGCCTGGATGGGCTGGGCGGCGAACTCGTGGCCATCCATCTGCGGCGCGGTGACTTCGTCAGCGACGGGCTGTGGATCCCGCCCAACCGCTGGTACCGCGACTGGCTGGAAACGGTGTGGCCGACCCTGGAGCGCCCCCGCCTTTATGTTGCGACCGATGATCCGGCTGCCGTCGCCGACTTCGCCGATTTCGCTCCGCTGACCGCCGCCGACCTCGGGGCCGCTCCGGCGGGAGCGGAATTCCTTCCCGACTTCCTGACCCTGACCCTGGCCAGCAGGCTGGCCTTGTCCAACAGCAGCTTTTCCTTCACCGCAGCCCTGCTGAACCGCCGGGTCCGCAGCGTCCTGCGCCCCGACCCGAAACGCGGCGGCCTCGTCGCCGTCGATCCCTGGGATGCGCCGGTGCTGCTGTGAGGGGGGCGGCCTCATACCAACGGCTTTTGATCCCGACCTGTCAGGATCAAAAGCTTCGGTGTCAATGGGCCGGCAGGGCCGAGGCCCGGTCGACGATGCGCAACAGTCCCTGCGCCAAGCGGATGATGGCGGGCGAGGCGACGAACAGCTCACGCAGGGCGGTACCGGCACCGAAGCGCAGCAGAAAGCCATTCGGGTTGAAGATCAGCGCGATCTTGGCGCTGTCGGACAGAACATGTTGGGTGTGACCCTGGAAGACGCCATTCATGATGGCGCGCGCCAAATCCCGCGCATCCTCCACCGCAAGGGCGGCGATGTCCGGCGGCAGGCGGGAATCGTTGAACAGGAACACCCCATCCAGCCGCACCAGGCCATCCTCTTCATAGAGGGAGATATGGGAGAGAAACTTGCCGTCGGGAAACAACACCGATCGCTCGTCCATCTCCACATTGATGACCGTCCGGGGTTTGTGAAGCGCAGCCGACATGCTGGATCGTGCCTGGCGAAAGACGAAACTGACGGCACTCTGCCACATCACGGCAGGGGGGTCGATCATGCAAGCCGGGGAGAATGCGCCTGCACGGAATGGAAAGGCCCACCCGGCTTTGCCGGCCGACCTGAAAAAACCTATCCCGGCGGAGACCGGCCGCTTATGACGCGACCGACACCGGGGTTTCGGCCACGGCAACCGGGGACGGGGTTTTCATCGGAGCCTTGGGATCGAAGAGGCCGAGCTGCTGCAGGCTGAGCATCAGCCGCGCTCCGAGCTCGTTCATCGAGGTGGCGACGATGGCGATCTCCTTGGCCGACATGGCCGGGCTGTCGTAGGTGACACGGCCATGGGCCCGGTATGTCAGCCGAACGCCGAAATCGGGAGTTTCCCCCTGCAACCAGGAGCCGTGCAGGATGCGGTTGCGCTCCTTGCTGAGTTGGCTGGCCTGCTCGCAAAGCTCGATGATTTGCGCCGCCGCCTTGCTCGACAGCTTCTGTCCGGCAAGCGCCTTGATGGAATCAAGCCGCGCCTTGACCGGCATGTTGGCGCTGATGGTCAGGAATTCAACATGCTCCACCCCCAGCAGGCGGGACAGGCACAGCGCCACGACCTCCTCCAAATGAGCCCAGGAGACGGCGACCATGCCGATGGCACAATACATCTGGGTACTGAGCGGCCCCTGCCGGACGGTGAGCTTGGACATGAACCATCATTCCTGGGCTTCGGGTGCAAGCGGCATGTCTGCAACGGATCTTCACTGAACCATGAACCAGCAGAAAACTTTACATATGCGCTTTGACACCCAGAACAAGGATCATGGCACTGGCTCGACCATGGGGTTGGATGCCACGGTCCTGCCAAAACGCACGCATGCTCAGGTCATGTCAAAATTGATTACACCACTAACAATTAATCCTAGGCCAAACTGTGGCCAGCGGCCAGAGAATTCCGGCCGCTCTTTTCCACAGGGGCTGGGAAACGGAAGATATCAATCTATTATTACATGATATACAATCATGATATCATCATCATAAATTATATAATTATGATGATTGATAATTATGTTGCGCGGTGGCCATGCGAGGAGGCTGGCGGGCGGTGGGCTGCTGCGGCATCATGCGCCGGCTTTCCCCCCCTGCCTATGGCTGGCTTCCCTTGATCGTCTCGCCTCACGATGCCCTGAACCAAGCACTCCAGCTCTACGCGGCCGGACAGTTTGACCAAGCAGCGGTCCTGGCCCGCACGGTGCTGGGCACCCTGCCCGACCAGCCAGTGGCGCGTCACACGCTCGGTATCGCGCTGTGTGCATCCGGCAAGGCCGAAGCCGGATTGGACCAGATCGCCATGGCCATCGCCCTCGATCCGGGACAGCCGGTTTACGCGGTCAACCGGGCCGTGCTGCTGCTGGGCTGTGGCCACCGCGCGGAAGCGGTTACAGCCCATCGCAGGGCCTTGCGGCTGCGCCCGGCGGACGCCCGGCTGCTGGATGGGCTCGGCACGACGCTCGGTGACCTGGGACGCGCCGAGGAGGCGCTCCGCCCATTGCGCCATCGTGCCGCCTTGGAACCGGAACTGGCGGAGGTCTACCGCAAGCTGGCGATTGTGGAACAGCGTGCCGGACGGCTACTCCAGGCAAGGCAGGCCTACCGCCGGGCTTGGCGACTGGGTGGCGGCGACGGGCTTCTGGTCCGCGAGGCCTTGACCTTGCCGATCATCCCGCGCTCGGTCGAGGAGATCGATGAAAGCCGCCGGCATTGTGCCGGCGTCATCGAAGAGGCATGTGCGCCTGGACTGCGCCTGGATGATCCGCTACGCGAAGTCGGCATAACCTCTTTTTATCTTTCCTATCATGGGCTGGACAATCGGCCCCTGAACACACGCCTGGCCGACCTGTATGCCAGTGCCTGCCCGTCCTTGCTCGAGACCGCCCCCCATTGCCGCGAGCCGGCGGCCACCGCCGCGGGCGACGGCCGCCTGCGGATCGGCTTCGTTTCCGACTATTTCCATGGCCACACCATTGGCATGCTGAACGAGGGGCTGATCGAGCAGTTGTCGCGCCGGGACTTCGAGGTGACCCTGTTCCTGATGGCGGGACCGGAGGATGATCTGCGGCGCCATCTGCGGGCGATGGCCGATCGGGTGGTCGATCTGCCGGCCGATCTGGGGGCTGCCCGTCACGCGATCGCCGAGCAGCGGTTGGATATTCTATATTACACCGACATCGGCATGTCCCCCTTCACCTATTTCCTGGCCTTCGCCCGGTTGGCTCCCGTGCAATGCCTGACCTGGGGGCATCCGGACACCACGGGCATCCCGACGCTGGACCTGTTCCTGAGCTGCGGCGCGATGGAGCCGGAGGAGGGAGAGAGCCAGTATAGCGAGCGTCTGGTCCGCCTGCCCGGCCCGACCATCTATTACCGCCGACCAAGCCTGCCGGAACCGCGCCGGACGCGCGTGGATTTCGGCCTGCCGGCGGACCGCACGCTGTATCTTTGCCCGCAAAGCCTGTTCAAGATCCATCCGGACTATGATGAGGCGCTGATCGCGATCTTGCGCCGCGACCCCAATGGCCTGCTCGTCTTCGTCGATCCGCGCGGGCAGGGCGGCGCGCTGCTTGCGCGGATGCGGCCGAAAGGGCCGGATGTGGCGGGGCGCATCCGCATGCTGCCGGGACTGAAGGCGATGGACTTCATCGCCCTGACCGCCGATGCCGACGTCATGCTCGACCCCTTCCATTACAGCGGCGGCAAGACGACGCTGGAGGCCCTTGCCTTCGGCACCCCCGTCGTGACATGGCCCGGCGCCTTCATGCGCGGGCGCCATACGCTTGGATTCTATCGTCTGATGGGATTTGAGGACACCATCGCCCGCGATCAGACGGAGTATGTCGAGCTTGCGGTGCGGCTCGGCACCGACTCCGGCCTGCGGGCGTTGGTGCGGGCGCGCATTCTTGAGCGCTGCGGGGTTCTGTTCGAGGACACGGGGTCGGTGCGGGCGATCGAGGGCGTGTTGTCGCAAGCGGTGCGGCAGCGGCGTCAGGCGCCCGACATCGCCTGACGCCCCACAAGGATTGGGATGCTCAAGATAGAAAATCAACATTACATATCATGAAATAGTGTGATGCCTTCATAGGCTGAAATCTCTTCCCCAACTCCTTTGATGCGGCGTATGGTGCGGCCCGAACCGCCAACCACAGCAATGGATTGTCGATGACCCGCATAACCAGCTTCGCCTCGACCAAGGGCGGTGTCGGCAAGACCAGCCTCGTCATGGCCTTGACCACCGAACTGCGCCGGCGCGGCCAGAGTGTCCTGCTGCTGGACTGCGATCCCAACCGGCATCTGGCGGAATGGGCGCGTCGGCGGCGTGACGCGGGCGTCACGGTGATCGACGAGATCACGGAAGCCAACGTGCGCCAGATGGTCCAGGAGCATGCCGGCCGTCATGACCACACGCTCATCGATCTCGCGGGCTTTGGCAATCTGACGATGCTTTACGCCTTCTCGGTCAGCGACGGGGTGGTGATCCCGACCCAACAGTCTTTCATGGACATCAAGGAGGCGGTGCGCACCTTCAAGGTGGTGGCCGACTCCATCGGCGTGCTGAAGCACACGCCGGTCTCCAGCGTCGTGATCGTCCGCACCCAAGCCGCCATCGAATCCCGTGTCGACCGGCATGCCCGCGAGCTGCTGTCCGAGCATGGCGTGCCGACCTTCCGCACGGAACTGATCGAACGCTCGCTGATCAAGGAAATGAGCTACACCGGTCAGGGTCCCGGTGAAGTCAACCCGTCCAGCAATGCCGACCACAATGTGCGTGCGATGACCGACGAGTTCCTATCCTTCCTGGCGGCGGCGCCCGAAAACCCGATGGTCGGCCGGGCGGCCTGATGGCCGCCCCGGTTTCGCCGGGGAACCGGCGCCGATGCCGGAAAGCGAGAGGCTCGGCTCACATCATTATTCCTGTATAGTATTTCATTTCATGAAATACTATACAGGAATAATGATGTGAGATGCTGTTTCCAGGGGCGATGCCTTGCCGACAGACGACTGCCAAGAGGCTTGACCGCCAGCTTTCCATGGCTTTATTTCATGACCTTACTTTCTGCCACCAAGCATCGAGACTCCCGGCATGCCGCCCAAAGTCACCCGTCCGCCGCTTGGCGGCATCGACGTCAGCGCCGACATTGATCCAATTCGGGAATATGGGCTGAAGAAGGGCTTCCTGCCAACTGATCCGGTCGAGCCGACGGGCCCGCGGCAACCGCAGAGCCAACCCGCTCCGGTGTTGGCACAAGAGCCCCCGCGCGTGATCCGCCCGGCGGCGACCCGCCCCTGGCAGGCGATGCTACCCGATTATCTGATCGAGGAATTGCGCCAGGCGGCGGCCCGCGAAGGCACCGCGCAGAAGGTGATCGTGTTGCGCGCCCTGCGGAATGCCGGCTTTCGCGTCGATGATATCGATTTGCAGGACTTGCGCCGTCGTTGACTGACTTCTCAAGCGATTTCCGCCTTAAAAGGGCGATATTGGCCAAAGCTGGCGGCGGCTTCGTTGCGCCGCCGCACCACCTGTTCCGCCGATCCGGAACCTGCGCTCAGAATGCGGGCGTCCCGGTTTGACTTCGCTGACCGCTCCGTCTATGCCCTGCTTCCAGTTTTCTGCTCCATCGCCCATCTTCGGGGTTTGATCTCATGTTGACCGACACCGCGGTTGCGCCAAAGGCGGCGTCCTCCACGGCCCCCCAGGCGGCTCAGGGCCTGACCATTCCGATGCTGGAGCGCATGCTCGCCGACCAGCCACGCGATCCGAATGTGTGGAGCGCGCTTGGCGCGCTGCTGCGCCAGCAGGGTAAAACCCAGCAGGCGATCGCCTGCCAGCACCGGGCGCTGGAGTTCGACCCCAATCATGCCGGCGCCTGGACCAATCTCGGCAATGTGCTCGGCGACCAGGACCGCTACACGGAGGCGATCGCGGCGCATGAGAAGGCGGTGGCATTGTCGCGTGGCGCCCTGTCCTATGTCATCAACTACATCGTCGCCCTGCGCCACGGCTGCCAATTCACACGGGCGCTCCAGGTGCTTGACGAGACGCTCAAGGTCGACCCCGGCAATGTCCAGCTCCGTTGGGACCGGGTGCTGACCCTGCTGCAGATCGGGCGTTATGCCGAGGGGTTCCGTGACTATGATTGCCGGTTGGCGCTGCCGAGCTATCAGAACCGCAAGCCGCCGGGGGCGATGTGGGACGGCAGCCCGCTGAACGGCCGTACCATCCTCATCAACACCGAGCAGGGCTTCGGCGACGCCCTGCTGACCGCCCGCTATGTACCGCTGGTCAAGGCGCAGGGCGGCCGTGTCATCCTGGAATGCCATCCCGAACTCGGCCGCGTGCTTGACGGCCTGCCCGGCGTCGATGCCGTCATGCCGGCCGGGACGCCATGGCCGGACTATGATGTCTATTGCCCGCTGATGAGCCTGCCGGAACGGCTCGGCACCACACCCGACATGGTTCCCGCCCCTACGCGGATCAATATTCCGGCCGATGCCCAAGCCAAGGCGGAAAGCCTGGTGCCGATGGATGCCGACACGCTGAATGTCGGCATCATCTGGTCGGGACGGGTAACCTTCAAGGACAACACCCGCCGGGCCACCAACCTGACGCGCTTCCTGCGCTTCCTGGAGGTTCCGTCGGTCCGGCTGTTCAGCCTGCAGAAGGGCCCACCCGAGGCGGAGCTCGACACGCTCGGCACCAGCCTGCTGGTCACCCCGCTGGGGCCGCATTTCAACGATTTCGCCGACACCGCAGCGGTGTTGGAGCGGCTCGACCTCATCATCATGACCGACAGTTCGGTGGCGCATCTCGCCGGCTCCTTGGGCCGACCGGTGTGGAACCTGCTGCAATACATGCCCTACTGGATTTACGGTCACGATACCGACCGAACGCCCTGGTATCCGTCAATGCGGCTGTTCCGGCAAAAGACCCCCGGAGACTGGGACCAGGTCTTTGCCGAGGTGGAACGGGCGCTGCGCGACCTGGTGGCCAGACGCCGCCAGACGTGAACGCGTCAGGCTCGCCCTTCTATCCGCTGCCGCCTTTGTCAGGCGACCTGTGTGGACGGCCCCTCCGGCGCAAGAGGGAAATCCGCGCTGACTGGCCGAGAAGGATGCATCCATGTGTCCGGCCTGTTGTCGCAGCCGCTGGTTGACCTTCCCCCGGCAGAAAGGACACCGGGTTAAGCGGCACGAAGCTCGGCCTGTGAACCGCAGTTCACTTGCCACCGATCCCAGATGGTCGAAGGGCCGTCCACCACATCGCCTCACGCCGGCGGGTCCCGCCGGTTACTCCGGGAGTTCATCAGGGCGGTTGCTCTGCAACAGGGCCTGCGACCAGTCCGCGCCGGCCGGCATGACGGTGCTGCGCCCGGGAACCGCCTCCACCAGGAACTGGTAGATCAGCGCATCGGGAGCGGCCAGCAGGCCATCACGCACGGCCGGTGCCAGCCGCTCCAGAACATCCCCGAATTCGCTCTCATGGACCGGCTTGACGATGCCGCCGAAATCCACCACGGCAAAGCCGTTCATCGTCAAGGTGTCGGTCAGTTCGGTACGCGTGAAGAAACGCAGATGGGTACGGTCGAGCAGCCCGCTCGGCCGATAGCGGAAACGCCCGGTTAACAGCCCGGCCACAATCCCCGCATAACCGACATGGGGCAGGGAAATGAACAGCCGCCCTCCCGGGGTCAAGATGCGGCGGATCTGGCGCAGCATCCGGCCGGGGGCCTCCAGATGCTCCAGGACATCGGCGCAGATCACGATGTCGTAACGCCGTCCGGGCAGCAGTTCCGCAAGCTCGCTGTTGCCGAGATCGGCAACCCGCACATCCCGATAGTAGCGCCGTGCCTCTTGGGCGGCCTCGGGGTCGATCTCGATGCCATCCAGAATGCAGGGCTTCAGCGCCGTCGCCAGCCGGCCCAGCACGCCCGGTCCGCACCCGATGTCGAGAACGGTGGCGTTGGGCGGGAGCCGCCGTGCGAAATGAGGCACCGGATCGCCTATGGTGTCGACCTCCAAAGGACGGTCGTAACGAATGGCTCCTTCCAGACTCATGTGACGGGGCCTTTGTGCTGTGCCGATAACACTTTAAGCTGGCGCGTACGGGGACGCGCCAGACTTGAGCGGACCCCCGTCAAGCGCGTGCCTTCCCACCCAACATAGGCTGGAGATAGGCCTGCGGGTAGTGGGCGGCGGGCGATGCCCTGTGTCCGGGCGCCGGCAGCGGCGCGCTGCCAGTCCGGAAATGCCGGGTCCGCCATGTCAGGAAATATTCAAGCCACAGGTCAGGCAGCGTGTCGGCAGGCTGGAGCCAGCTCCATTCCCGTCCGGCGAGATGCTCCGGCAAGGCCCCGATCGCGCTCGCGGCAATCGGCAGTCCGGCCTGGAGCGCGGCGGCCAACCGATAGCCATAGGTATCGGGCACCTGGTCGGGGAACCAAGCTATGTGCGCCTTCAGATCCTCCAGCAGACGGGGCAGACGGCTATCCTGATAGGGGCCATGCTCACGCAGAGCCGTATCAGGATAGCTCTTCAGCCGCGGTGCGCTGACGCCCAGCAGATGAAAGGCGAGGGGAAGCTGATGCTCCATGGCGAGTGCCGCCGCCATACCGAGGATGCGGCTGCCACGCTCCGGTGTCAGCGGGCCGATCACCACCACGCGCAAGGCTTCCTCCGCCTCCAAGGGCGGCGGGGTCACCGAACGGCGACCGGATTCCTCGAAAGTCGGGATGGGATCGATCGCCAGCACGGTGGGCGCATCCGGATGGACCGCCTTGAGCCGGCTTTCGCTGTCCAGGCTGGGCACCAGGATCCGCTCGGCCCGGCCGATCACCCACCGGCCCGCCATCCCGTCATCGCCAGCCATGACTCCGGCTTCAGGCAGGAGCCCCTGGCCGCTACGGATCGTGAGATCGAAGGGCAGTTGGAGCGCATCGACCAGGGTCCGCAGCCAAGGCTGGGCCGGATCGACATCATGCACATGCAGCCGATCCACCCTGATCTCACGCAGCACCGCGACCAGCTGATCAAGATGGCGCTCATGGTCAAAGACCAGACGGACCAATGCGGTTCCCAGAGGAGCCAGACGCAAAGCCAGACGCCGCTTGTCGAGCGCCGTCAGCACCAGCAGATGCGCCAGCCCGTCCAACCGCGCGGCCATGTCGTCGATGTGACGCTGCTCGTCATGGCCACCGCCCAGCACCGCCAGCACCACCGGCCGACCATCGGTGAGCCGCTGCCGGAGATGGTCCAGCCGCTGCCGGTCCAGCAGGGGATCGAACAGCGGGGAGGGACGCCGGCCCGCCGAGCGGCCGGTCAGCAGATAATGCTCCAGCGGATTGCCGATCCGCTCCGGCTCGGCGGAGCCGGCACGGTAATAGGCCTGATCGAAGTCAGGGTGGGGATCATGCCCCTCGTCGGCCCCGGTCTCCAGATAATGGACCAGCGGATCGCTCGGCCGAACCGGCAATTGCGCGGTGTAGAAGACCGGATCGAAGCAGGGGTTGGGAGCCAGATTCCGCCGGGCTCCGCGCATCACATAATCGGCCAGCGGGTTAGACCGCGCCCGGCCCCGCAAGGTGGTGGGTACCGGACGCTGCTCCTGGCCGTGCTCCTGGTAAAAGCGGGTCGAGAAGAGAGGGCTCGGATCCAAGCCGCGCCCGGCGCCCTCCACAAGATAATGCACCAGGGCATTGGCGGGAGTGAGCGGCCCGGCGCTCTGCTGGCGATAGAACAGCGGATCGAACAGCGGGTGGGGCTTGCGACCTTCGTTCTCACCCACAATCAGATAGTGAACAAGCAGATCGCCGGGATACCCCTGGAGATCGACATAAACGCGCCGATAATAGGCCGGATCGAACAGCGGATGGGGCGACAGTCCGGACCCCGCCGGCCTTTCGGCATAATGAACCAGCAAGGGGCGCGTACTCTCCGCCGCCTCGGGATCGACGCCGCGCAGATAGGCGCTGTCGAACAGAGGGTGCGGATCGAGACCGGCCGCCGCCCCGACGGTCAAGTAATGCGAGAGCGGGTCGGCTGGCGCCGGTCCGTCCCATTGCTCCACATAGAAAGCCGGGTCGAACAGCAGGCAGGGCGAGCTGCCGACAGCGGCACCCACCGTCACATAATGCAGCAGGGCCGGCGACTTGCGCCGGAGCACTTCCGGATGTTGAACGGCATAACGGTCGAGATCGAACAGGGGGTGCGGCTGCCGGCCTTCGCTGCCGCCGGAGCGCACATAATGGACCAACAATGGCAGACCGCTGCCAAGAACATCGGGATAGCGGCTGCGGTAATAGCCGGCATCGAACAGCGGATGGGGAGACGGAGCCACGGAGGGCGGGGCTGTGACATAGTGCAGCAGCGGATTGGCACGCGCCGCCTCGCCCGCCGCCGCCACATAACAGGCCGGGTCGAACAGAGGGTGCGGCGACAGGCCCTGGGCCGCACCGCTTGCGACATAGTGCAGCAGCGGATTGGCCCACGCCGCCTCACCCGCCGCCGCCATATAGCAGGCCGGGTCGAACAAAAGATGCGGCGACAGGCCCCGGGCGGCGCCGCTTGCGACATAGTGCAGCAGCGGATTGGCACGCGCGGTCTCGCCGGCCTGGGTGAGGTAATGCGCCGGGTCGAACAGGGGATGCGGCGACAGGCCCGCACCGATCTCGGCCGTCAGGTAATGGAGCAGAGGATTGACGCGCGCGGCCTCGCCGGCCTGGACGAGGTAATGCGCCGGGTCGAACAGGGGATGCGGCGACAGGCCCACAGCGATACCGGCCGTCAGGTAATGGAGCAGCGGATTGGCGCGCGCGGCATCGCCGGCCTGGGCAAGGTAATGCCCCGGGTCGAACAGGGGATGCGGCGACAGGCCCGCACCGATCTCGGCCGTCAGGTAATGGAGCAGCGGATTGACGCGCGCGGCATCGCCGACCTGGGCGAGGTAATGCGCCGGGTCGAACAGGGGATGCGGCGACAGGCCCGCACCGATCTCGGCCGTCAGATAGTGGAGCAGCGGATTGGCGCGCGCGGCATCGCCGGCCTGAGCGATGTAATGCGCCGGATCGAACAGGGGGTACGGCTGCCGGCCTTCGCTGCCGCCGGAGCGCACATAATGGACCAACAATGGCAGACCGCTGCCAAGAACATCGGCATAGCGGCTGCGGTAATAGCCGGCATCGAACAGCGGATGGGGAGACGGAGCCACGGAGGGCGGGGCTGTGACATAGTGCAGCAGCGGGTTGGCACGCGCCGCCTCGCCCGCCGCCGCCACATAACAGACCGGGTCGAACAGAGGGTGCGGCGACAGGCCCCGGGCGGCACCGCTTGCCAGATAGTGGAGCAGCGGATTGGCGCGCGCGGCATCGCCAGCCTGGGCGATGTAGTGCGCCGGGTCGAACAGGGGATGCGGCGACAGGCCCGCACCGATCTCGGCCGTCAGGTAATGGCGCAGCGGGTTGGCACGCGCGGTCTCGCCGGCCTGGGCGACGTAATGCACCGGGTCGAACAGGGGATGCGGCGACAGACCAGCACCAGCCGTCAGGTAATGGAGCAGCGGATTGACGCGCGCGGCATCGCCGGCCTGGACGAGGTAATGCGCCGGGTCGAACAGAGGATGCGGCGACAGGCCCGCAGCGATGCCGGCCGTCAGGTAATGGCGCAGCGGATCGACGCGCGCGGCATCGCCGGCCTGGACGAGGTAATGCGCCGGGTCGAACAGGGGATGCGGCGACAGGCCCGCAGCGATGCCGGCCGTCAGGTAATGGAGCAGCGGATTGACGCGCGCGGCATCGCCAGCCTGGGCGACGTAATGCGCCGGGTCGAACAGGGGATGCGGCGACAGGCCCGCACCGATCTCGGCCGTCAGGTAATGGAGCAGCGGATTGGCGCGCGCGGCATCACCAGCCTGGGCGAGGTAATGCGCCGGGTTGAACAGGGGATGCGGCGACAGGCCCGCAGCGATGCCGGCCGTCAGGTAATGGCGCAGCGGATTGGCGCGCGCGGCATCATCAGCCTGGGCGATGTAGTACGCCGGATCGAACAGGGGATGCGGCGACAGGCCCGCACCGATCTCGGTCGTCAGGTAATGGAGCAGCGGGTTGGCGCGCGCGGCCTCGCCAGCCTGGGCGATGTAGTGCGCCGGATCGAACAGGGGATGCGGCGACAGGCCCGCACCGATCTCGGTCGTCAGGTAATGGAGCAGCGGGTTGGCGTGAGCGGCCTCGCCAGCCTGGGCGATGTAATGCGCCGGATCGAACAGGGGATGCGGAACGCGCCCTTCGGCAGCGCCCGAGGACAGGAAATGCTGCAATGAGCCGAAATGCGCCTCATCCTCGGCCTGCAGTTGGTAATGGACAGGGTCGAACAGGGGATGCGGCGACAACCCGGCACCAATGCCGGTCGTCAGGTAATGGAGCAGCGGGTTCGCCCGTGCGGCATCGCCAGCCTGGGAGATGTAATAGGTCGGGTCGAACAGAGGGTGCGGCGACAGACCAGCACCGGCACCAGCCGTCAGGTAATGGAGCAGCGGGTTGGCGTGAGCGGCCTCGCCAGCCTGGGCGATGTAGTGCGCCGGGTCGAACAAAGGGTGCGGCGACAGACCAGCACCGGCACCAGCCGTCAGGTAATGGAGCAGCGGGTTGGCATGAGCGGCATCCCCGGCCTGGGCGATGTAGTGCGCCGGGTTGAACAGAGGGTGCGGAGCGCGCCCTTCAATGGCGCCGGAAGACAGGAAATGCTGGAGTGGGCCGAAACGCGCCTCATCCCCGGCCTGCAGTTGGTAATGGGCCGGGTCGAACAGAGGATGCGGCGACAGCCCGGCACCAATGCCGGTCGTCAGGTAATGGAGCAGCGGGTTTGCCCGTGCGGCATCGCCAGCCTGGGAGATGTAATAGGTCGGGTCGAACAGAGGGTGCGGAGCACGCCCTTCGGCGGCGCCGGAGGACAGGAAATGCAGCAGCGGCAGCAATCCGCTCGCGACCATGTCCGGATTGCAGCTGCGGTAATAGGCCGCATCGAACAACGGGTGCGGTGACAATCCTTCGGCGTCGCCACCCGTAATGTAGTCACGGATGGCATCGCTCAGATTGGTGAAGGATGTTCCCCGCTCCCGGCTGTAGTGGGCAAGGTTGAACAAACCCGAATTGGCGATCGTCGTCACGATGGTGTCGAGGGGGTCCTGCCCGGAACCGCCGGCAACCGCGGAAGAGGGGGCCCGGGAAAGCTTCTTGCTCATCCAATGTCCGATCACGTTTGCCGCCTCGGTGTTTGCGATGGCCGGATAATCGCCGGCCATTCTTGCACAACCACACGCCAACGGTCTGTTGGCGACAGACTTTATTTTACGCGGCGAAGATAGGCGAGCCGCTCGACCACCAAACGCCCGGTCACCTCCGGTGCCAAGCAGGAGCGAACCCGCAGGCGCCCCTGCTCGCCGATGTGCCGGGCAAAGGCGGCGTCATCGGCAAGGCGGCGGATATAGCGGGCCGCGGCCTCCACATCGGGATCGGCCCAGACCTGCCCCTCCCAATGCGGATAACCATTCTCGGGCACCGGCACCAGGCGGTAGTCGACGAGACAGGCGCTGTCGACCGTCATGAAGTCCATATTGCCCGAATAGGCCGTCGCAACCACCGGCTTCCCAAGCGTCATCGACTCCGCCAGATGCAGACCGAAGCCTTCGGAGCGGTGCAAGGAGATGTAGGCATCGGTGCTGCACTGCAACGTCACCATGTCGGCCGCCGAGAGGGTCCCCTCGACCAGGACCACCCGCGGATCGGAAGTTGCCAAGGCTCGCAGTTCCTCCAGCCCCTCGCTCACGACATCCCCGCCATGGACCTTGATAACGAGCGTGATGTCGCGACGTTCGGGAGCGAAGGCGGCGCGGAAGGCCTCCACCGCAGCCTGGGGGTTCTTGCGGCCGATGAAGGATTTAAGATCGAAACTGACGAGGAAGGCGAAGCTGTCGGCGGGAATGCCAAACTTCGCCCGATTGGCCGGCACCGGCGACAGATCCACGGCGATGGGCATATAGACCACCGGCTTGGACGATTTCAGCGCCACCGAACGCTGGATGAAGCTGCTCGGCGCCCAGATCTCGTCCACCAGGTCAAAGGCGGCCTCGTGGCAATCCGGGAATTTCTCCAGCTCCCAGAACCAGCAGGCGATGCGATAGCGGCCATAGAGCTTGTCCTGCTCCAGCTCGCTCAACAGGTGGGGAGTCTGATCGGCATTCACATGGTACAGATTGACGTCGAACGGCATCGACCGGTCGATCCGGTCGGCCAGACTGTCATCCTGGTTCAACGCCGTCGGCACCCGCAGCTCACGGCAGGCGAAGGGAACGCCCGCCGCATCGAGCCCTTTGGCCATGCAACGTAGCGCCTGGGCCACACCAAACTCACCGCGGACATAGCCCACCAGATTGATGCCAGGCTTGAGCGCGACTTCCTGACGCACCGTCTCCGGCGGCGGAGGCGGCAGCTGGGCGGCGATGACGGGGGCCGCCGCGGTGGCCGGGGCATAGGCCTGACGCAGCAGCCGCGTCCGCAAAGCGGAGCGAACACCGGCCGGCAGGTGCCGGTAGAGCGGGCGGAGATAGCCGATCGACTCCAGGGCCCAGGCGGCGGCGCTGCTGCTTAGCGGGCGGGGCGGCATCTCGACGACGGCCAGCCCGCCGCCGCCAGCCAGGGCCGGGGTCAGATCGGGTCCGTCCGCCGTGGCACACACGGCCTCCCCGGCCGGCGCCGGAGCATGGCCAGGGGATTGGGCTGGGGTTTGGACTGCGGGCTGGGAAGCGGAAGCGGCGGCGGACCCGGAGGCCAGCGGCAGCACGTAGGCCGGATCGAACTTCAGCTCATTGAGGCCGGCATGCAGATACCAGCCGTAAAATCCCTGACGGCCCTCGGCGGTGACCAGGTTGAAGGCTGCCTGCAGGTCCGGACGCAAGGTCCAGACATGGTGCATCAGCCGCGTCACCGGCACAGGCGATTGCGATACCTCCGGCGCCGGCGCCATGCAGAAGGCGTAGATCGCCTCCGACGGCCCCTTGCCCGCGGAGGAGGAGCCGAACGACTCCGGCTTCATCTGTTTGCGGCACAGGCGCCGGATCATCGTGTGGATCGCACGGCCCCGCTCGTCGAACCCATAGGCATAGGGCAGCTTCGACAGCTCCGCCCGGCCGTTGGCCACCACCTGCTCCCTGTAATAGGTCAACAGCCGTCCGGCATCGCCCGCGCTGCGCAGGGTGAAGCGGTTCTGATGCTTGGAGAACAAATCCGGGCTGTTGCCCTCGGCACCGGAAAAATGGAAGAACTGCAACGGCCTGCCATTGGCGGTCCAGTTTCCGTCACGCTCCTCGATCCGGCGGTGCATCAGGTTCCAGTAAGCGGCGTTGTAGCCCGGATCCCGGAAGACCTTCACCTTGTCAATGAAGGTCGGCAGCAGATCGACCCATTTCTGGTCGACATGCAGCCCCTCTTCAAGATCGACCCGGCAGTCATACCGCAGCCGGCGCTCCCACCAGCCCAGGAACGCCCGGGTTTCCGGGGTATCGGCCAGACCAAGGAAGCCCAGATTGTAGACGCCGACACGCAGGAAGGTCAGGTCATCGGGCAGCTTGCCATCCTCGATGCCGGCACAGGCATGCGGGGTCAGGATGGCATCCCAGCCCTCGGCGAACAGCCGGTCGAGGTCCGGCATCGCGCCCGTGACCAGGATGTCAGGATCAAGATAGACCACCGGCCGGCCGGGATCGCGCTCGAACAAATACTTGATGCAGGATGGCTTGACCGCGGTGTTGAATTCGGTGATGTCATAACGAAGCGCCATGGCGTCGAAATCTTCGATTCCGACGTCCTTCGCTTCAATCACTTCAAATTTCTCGGATTTCGGATCAAGACTGCCATCGATCCGATCGGCCAGAAAGAGCGTGAACTCTGCGTCGGGCCGGAACTCCTTCAAAGACTCAAACAATGTCCGCGCAAACGCCAAGTAGTTTTTTGCGCAGATGGAGATAAAATGAGGGGATCGCATGTGGATGCATCCTGTTGTCTTCTGCTGTGGATTGCAGTCAAAATCCAAACAGAAGGAAGATAAGGTAGAATTTCAAGAGGCGGTCATACAAAAACATTCTGATCACGTCAACCCCCCTTCCAGGCGCCCGCTGACTGCGCCAACAATATCAAGTTGATAACCTCCTCGCCGCCGCCGTCCTGCATCGCGGCGACCCCGCTTACTCCCCATGCGGGAGACCGGCGCGATGGGGAAATGCGCGTTGAAGGTCAGCGGGGATTGCGGCATAAAGCGGCAAGGCGGCCTCGCGCACCGCGCCAAATTCCTTGTGCTTCACGCGCGCGGCTGGGCTGCGGCCCAGACTGTTGGCCAGAGGTTCGAATGGACGTCGTTTCCCTCGATATTCCGGACGTAAAGATCATCCGCCCGAAGAAGTTCGGCGACCATCGCGGCTTCTTCTCGGAGACCTACAACAAGAAGACGTTCGAGGCGGCCGGGCTGCGGTACGATTTCGTCCAGGACAACCAGTCGCTGTCGGCCGAGGTCGGCACCGTGCGCGGCCTGCATTTCCAGCTGCCGCCCTTCGCCCAGGACAAGCTGCTGCGGGTGGTGCGCGGCGCCATCCTGGACGTGGCGGTCGACATCCGCAAGGACTCGCCAACCTTCGGCCGGCATGTCAGCGCGGTGATCAGCGCCGCAGAATGGAACCAGATCCTGGTGCCGATCGGCTTCGCCCACGGCTTCTGCACGCTGGAGCCGGACACCGAGGTCATCTACAAGGTGACCAACTATTATTCGCCCGAGCATGACCGCGGTCTCCTGTGGAACGACCCGGAACTCGGCATCGACTGGCCGGTCTCCGCGGACAAGGCCCAGCTTTCGGGCAAGGATCGCACGCACCCGACCTTCGCCCAGCTTGGCGATTGGTTCTGACGGCGCTATTGGACTTCGCTTGGGCTTCGCGGTTCCGGCTCAACGCCGGTCCGCCCCCGTTTTTCGTCGGCAAGGTGGTTTGATGACGCGCATTCTCGTCACCGGCGGTGCCGGTTTCATCGGCTCGGCGGTGGTCCGCCAGCTTCTCGCCGAAACCGACGCCTTCGTCGTCAATGTCGACAAGCTGACCTACGCAGCCAACCTGTCCTCGCTGCCGGGGGCGGCGGGCAATCCGCGCTACGCCTTCGAGCAGGTCGACATCTGCGACGCCGCCGAACTGAGGCGGGTGTTCGACACCCACCAGCCCGACGCGGTGATGCATCTGGCCGCCGAATCCCATGTCGACCGTTCCATCGACGGGCCGGGCGAGTTCATCCAGACCAACGTGGTCGGCACCTTCCGCCTGCTGGAAGCGGTGCGCGGTTATTGGTCGGCGCTGCCGGTGGAACGCAAGGAGCGCTTCCGCTTCCACCACATCTCCACAGACGAGGTGTTCGGCACGCTGGGCGACGACGGCTTCTTCACCGAGACCACCGCCTACAGCCCCAACTCGCCCTATTCGGCCAGCAAGGCGTCGAGCGACCATCTGGTCCGCGCCTGGCACGAGACCTACGGCCTGCCGGTGGTGCTGACCAACTGCTCCAACAATTACGGTCCCTACCATTTCCCGGAGAAGCTGATCCCGCTGATGATCCTCAAGGGTCTGGCCGGCGAGAAGCTGCCGGTCTACGGCAAGGGCGACAACATCCGCGACTGGCTCTATGTCGAGGATCATGCCCGCGCCCTGCGGCTGGTCCTGGAAAAGGGCCGGATCGGCGAGAGCTACAACATCGGCGGCCACAACGAGCGCACCAACCTGGAGGTCGTCCGCGCCATCTGCGCCCATCTCGACGATATGGATCCGGCCGGCGCCCCGCATGACCGCCTGATCAGCTTCGTCACCGACCGCCCCGGCCATGACAAGCGCTATGCCATCGACGCCGGCAAGATCGAGCGCGAGCTGGGCTGGACGCCGCTGGAGACCTTCGAGAGCGGCCTGCGCAAGACGGTCGCCTGGTATCTGGAGAACCGCGACTGGTGGCAAGCCATCCTCAACGGCTCCTACCGCGGCGAGCGCCTTGGTCTGAAGGAAGAAGGAACAGCCCAATGAAGATCCTCGTCCTTGGCAGCAACGGCCAGCTCGGCTTCGAGCTGATGCGGGCCAACTGGGCGCCGGACACCGAAATCGTCGGCTTGCCCTATCCCGAGTTCGACGTGACCCGGCCGGGCGACGTGGAAAAGGCGGTCGCCACCCACGCGCCGGATCTGCTGGTCAACGCCACCGCGCACACCGCCGTCGACAAGGCCGAGAGCGAGGTCGAGCTCTCCTTCGCCGTCAACCGCGACGGGCCGGGCGCCATGGCGGCGGCCTGCGCGGCGCGTGGCATCCCCTTCATCCATGTCTCGACCGACTATGTGTTCGACGGGACGAAGGACGGTCTCTACAGCGAGGATGATCCGATCAACCCGCTGGGCGTCTATGGCGCCAGCAAGGCGGCGGGCGAGGAGGCGGTGCGCCGGGCCTCCCCGCATCATGTCATCCTGCGTACCTCCTGGGTCTACAGCGCCTACGGCAACAACTTCGTCAAGACGATGCTGCGCTTCGGCAAGGAGCGCGAGGAGATGCGGGTGGTCGCCGACCAGCACGGCTCCCCCACCGCCGCCGCCGACCTCGCCGCCGCCATCGTGCAGATCGCCGGCACCATCGAGACGACGGGCAGCGCCGCCTGGGGCACCTACCACCTGACCGGCAGCGGCTACACCACTTGGCACGGGTTCGCCGAACATATCTTCCGGCGGCTGGAAGAGCGCACCGGCAAGCGGCCGCGCCTGACCGCCATCGGCACGGCCGACTATCCGACCCCGGCGCGCCGCCCGGCCAATTCGCGGCTGGACTGCTCCGGCGCCAAGGAGCGGCTCGGCGTATCCTGCCCGCCCTGGCAGGACAGCCTGGACCGCGTGATCGACGAGCTGCTCACCAACCCGCCGCAGGCGTGAGGACGAAGACCATGAAGGGCATCATCCTGGCCGGCGGGTCCGGCACCCGGCTCTACCCGGTGACCCGGGCGGTCAGCAAGCAGCTGCTGCCGATCTACGACAAGCCGATGATCTATTTCCCGCTCAGCACCCTGATGCTGGCGGGCATCCGCGACATCCTGATCATCACCACGCCGCACGACCAGCCGCTGTTCCAGACGGTGCTGGGCGACGGGTCGCAGTGGGGCCTGAACCTGACCTACGCCATCCAGCCCTCGCCCGACGGGCTGGCCCAGGCCTTCATCATCGGCCGCGAGTTCGTCGGCAACGACAGTTGCGCGCTGGTTCTCGGCGACAACATCTTCTACGGCCATGGCCTGACCAACATCCTGCGCGCCGCCGGTGAGAAGGCCGAGGGCGCCAGCGTCTTCGCCTATGCCGTGCGCGATCCCGAGCGCTATGGCGTGGTGGAATTCGACGAGCGGGGCCGGGCGTTGAGCATTGAGGAGAAGCCGGTCAATCCGCGCTCCAAATGGGCGGTGACAGGGCTCTATTTCTATGACAACGACGTGCTGGACATCGCCGCCGCGGTGAAGCCGTCGGCGCGCGGCGAACTGGAGATCACCTCCGTCAACGCCGCCTATCTGGATCAGGGCCGGCTGTCGGTCGAGCAGATGGGCCGCGGCTATGGCTGGTTCGACACCGGCACCCATGACAGCCTGCTGGAGGCGGCGGAGTTCGTCCGCACCATCCAGAACCGTCAGGGTGTGCAGATCGCCTGTCCGGAGGAGATCGCCTACGTCTCCGGCTGGATCGACGCCGAACAGGTGCGCCGCTTGGCGGAGCCGTTGAAGAAGAACGATTACGGACGCTATCTGCTCGGGCTGCTAAGCTGAAGGATCACCGCGGCTTTCCGCCGCCTTGTCCTTTCCCGGTCACCCGGCGGGCCGCCCTTTGAGGCCCGCCGGGTGACCACCGATGCCAACAGCCAAGACAGGAAAGGCAGCCTTGCCGGCTCTCACCAACCGAAAGCGTGTCCTCGTCACCGGCGGCGCCGGCTTCCTGGGCTCCCACCTGTGCGAGCGGCTGCTGGCGACCGGGAACGACGTGCTGTGCGTCGACAATTTCTTCACCGGCAGCCGCGACAACGTCCTGCACCTGCTGGACAACCCGCATTTCGAGCTGATGCGCCACGACGTGACGTTTCCGCTCTATGTCGAGGTCGACGAGATCTACAACCTCGCCTGCCCGGCCTCGCCGATCCATTACCAGCACGACCCCGTCCAGACGACCAAGACCAGCGTGCACGGCGCCATCAACATGCTGGGGCTGGCCAAGCGGGTGGGGGCCAGGATCATGCAGGCCTCGACCTCGGAGGTCTATGGCGACCCGGCGGTGCATCCGCAGCCCGAGGAGTATTGGGGCAACGTGAACACCATCGGCCCGCGCGCCTGCTATGACGAGGGCAAGCGCTGCGCCGAGACGCTGTTCTTCGACTATCACCGCCAGCACAGGCTGGACATCAAGGTCATCCGCATCTTCAACACCTACGGCCCGCGCATGCACCCCAATGACGGGCGGGTGGTGTCGAACTTCATCATCCAGGCGCTGAAAGGCGAGCCCATCACCATCTACGGCGACGGCCGGCAAACACGCTCCTTCTGCTATGTCGACGACCTGATCGAAGGCTTCCTGCGCTTCATGGGCACGCCAGGGGAGATCACCGGCCCGATCAACCTGGGCAACCCCGGCGAGTTCACCATGCTGGAGCTGGCGGAGAAGATCATCCGCCTGACCCGCTCGGCCTCAACCATCGAGCATAGGCCGCTGCCGCAGGACGACCCCAAGCAGCGACGCCCCGACATCGCCAAGGCCCGCGCCCTGATGGATTGGGAACCGGCCGTGCCGCTGGACGAGGGGCTGGACCGCACCATCGCCTATTTCCGCAACCGCTTCTTCGCCTGACGCGCAGGGAAAATGCCGGTCGCATGGCCGGCGCTTCCCGTCTTCGCATCCGAACCGGGCCTTATTCCTGACGCACCAGCCTCTCCTCCCAGGTGAGCGCGGAGGTGACGATGGTCTCCAGATCGGCATGACGGGGAGTCCAGTCGAGAGTCCGGCCGATCCGCTCCACGCCGGCCACCAGGGCGGGCGGATCGCCCGGACGGCGCGGGCCGATGCGCATCGGCAGCGGACGGCCGGTGACCCGCTCCACCATCGCCAGCACCTCGCGCACCGAATGGCCGCGGCCATAGCCGCAGTTCAGCACCTCCGACGCTCCTCCCGCCTCCAGATGGCGCAATGCCGCGACATGGGCGTCGGCAAGGTCGCTGACATGGATGTAGTCGCGCACGCAGGTGCCGTCCGGCGTGTCGTAATCGTCACCGAAGATCTGGAGCTCCGCCCGCTGGCCGGTGACGGTCTGGGCGGCAATCTTGATCAGGTGGGTGGCGACCTTCGACACCTGGCCGGAACGGCCCTGCGGGTCGGCCCCGGCGACGTTGAAATAGCGCAGGGCGACATAGCGCAGGTCGTGCGCCGCCGCGCTGTCGCGCAGCATCCACTCCGTCATCAGCTTGGAGGAGCCATAGGGGTTGATCGGCTTGGTCGGCGTCCGCTCGTCGATCGGCAGCCGGTCGGGCATGCCGTAGACGGCGGCGGTGGAGGAGAAGATGAAGCGGCCGATGCCGGCCTCCACACAGGCTTCGATCAGGGCGTGGCTCTTGACCGTGTTGTTGCGGTAATAGGCGAGCGGCCGTTCCACCGACTCCGGCACCACGATGCTGCCGGCGAAATGCATCACGGTGCCGACGCCGTGGCGGGCGAAGATGTCAGCCAGCAATGCCCTGTCGCCGGCATCGCCCTCGACCAGCGGGACGCCATCGGGCACCGCAGAGCGCCGGCCGCTGGACAGATCATCCAGGACCAGGACGGCGCGTCCCTGGTCACGCAACGCCAGCACCACATGGGAACCGATATAGCCGGCTCCACCGGTTACCAACACAAGGCCAGCCTCGGCTGGGGCTTTGGAGATCAGCGACATGCTCTCATCTCTGATTGGACCACGGGGATCGACGTTGCGCCGAGTATGGAGGCGTTGCCGATGGTGCGGCGCAATCTATTCGGATCGCCCCCGGTTCTTTGCGGAATACCCCGCTTGGCCTCTTATGATGATCGCCGGGGTCACGGCTCGCGGATGCTCTCATCAAGCGCACGGATGACCGGATAGAGGAAGTAGGACAGGATCGAGCGGGTGCCGACGCGGATCTCGGCCGAAGCGACCATACCAGGGCTGAGCCGCGTGCCGTCCGGCACCTCTTCCAGCCTTGTGGCGGTCAGGCGGATGCGGGCGCGGAAGACCGCCCCCGCCATGGGCCTCGGGGAATCGGGGCTGACCCCGGCTCCTTGGACGCCGCCCTGGGCCGCGTCGTGGGTGAAGGCGTCGGCGCTGATGGTGCGGATTTCGCCGGGCAGCGTGCCGTGGCGCTGGAAGGGGAAGGCGTCCAGCTTCACCCGCACGACGTCGCCGACCCGCACCAGCCCGATGTCGCGCGACGGGATCTCCGCCTCCACCTCCAGCGGCACGTCGGCGGGGACCAGGGTGACCAGCGGTTCGGCCTCCCGGACAACCGAGCCGACCGACCGCTTGGCCACCTCCAGCACCACCGCGTCGACCGGGGCGGTCAGGGTGACCAGCGAGCGGCGGCGCTCGGCCTTGGCGACCTGCTCCACCAGCGTGGCCCGCTGGCGGGTCTGCTCCACCAGCTCCTCCGCCGTCTTGCGCCGCCATTCGTCGATGAAGGCGGCGCGGTCGGCCTGGACGCCGCGCAGCTCATGCGCGCTCGCCCGCTCGCGGTCCTGCTGGGCGGCCAGCTCGTCGCGCAGCCGCAGCCGCTCGATCCGTGCTTCCAACCAATTCAGGCGGGAACCGGTCTGGCGTTCCTGAAGCTGGCGGCGGATGTCCTCGACCTCGCCGACCACGGCGAGCCGCTCGGCAAGCCCGGCCTGGGCGCGGCGGCTGGCGGCGATGGCGCTGTCCAACTGCCCGGCCTTCTCGTCCAGCGAGGCGAGGCGGGAGCGGTATTCGGCGCGGCGGCGCTCCAGGATGGCGGCCTGGACGGCCGCATCGGGGGTGTCGGCGGGGGTGAAGTCGCCGCCATCCAGCTCGGCGCGCAGACGGCCGGTCTGGGCCTCGATGCTGGCGAGCTTGGCGGTCAGGTCGGCCAGATCCGCCGCGGCGAAGGTGGGGTCGAGCGTCGCCAGCCGGTCGCCAGCCCGCACCCGGTCGCCGACCTGCACGTCGACGCCGCGCACCACCGCGGTCTCCAGCGGCTGCGCCACCACCAGGGGGGCGGTGGTCACCAGCCGGCCGCCGGCGGTGATGATGCGGTCGACCTGGGCGAAGCCCGCCCATAGCACCAGCACCACCAGCAGTCCGGCCAGCACATAGAGGGTGGAGCGCGCCGGACGGGGCAGCGGCGCATGCTCGATCGCCGCCCCGTCCGGCAGATAGTCCAGCGCGAAGTCCGGCGGCGATGACGACGGGGCAGGCAGGACGGTACGGCGGCGGGCAGGGGCGGAGGAGGGGGGAGCGGGGGGATCGTTCCTGGCCGGAACGACCGCGCGGCCGGTCTCGGCCTGCGCGGCGTCCTGATCCGCGGGCATGCGTGTGTCGGGCATGGCTCAGCGCCCCCGGTTCTGCTGCTGCCACAGATGCCGGTATTCGGCGCAGCGGTCGAGCAGAATGGGATGGGGGGCGAGATCAAGCAGGCGGCCCTGCTCCAGCACGGCGATGGTGTCGCAGCCGGTCAGGGTCGACAGCCGGTGGGTGACGATCAGCACGGTGCGGCCGCGGGCGATGTGGCGCAGGTTGGCCATGACGATGGCCTCGCTGTCGGGATCGAGCGCGCTGGTCGCCTCGTCCAGGATCAGCAGGCGCGGCTGGGGCAGCAGGGCGCGGGCGATGGCGATGCGCTGCTTCTGGCCGCCGGACAGGTTGCTCGCCCCCTCCTCCACCAGCGTGTCATAGCCGTCGGGCAGGCGGTGGATGAACTCGTCGGCGCCGGCCAGCCGGGCGGCCTCGACGATCTCCTCGCGGCTGGCCTCCGGCATGGTCATGGCGATGTTGTCGCGGATGGTGCCGCGGAACAGGAAATTCTCCTGAAGCACGACCCCGATGGAACGGCGCAGATGGGCCAGATCCAGCTCGCGGATGTCGAGCCCGTCATAGCGGATGCTGCCCTCCTGCACCGGGTAGAAGCCCTGGAGCAGCCGCATCAGCGTGCTCTTGCCCGAGCCGCTGCGCCCGACCAGCCCGACGATGGATCCGGCCGGCACAGCCAGCGTCACACCGTCCAAAGCCGGCGGCCGGTTGCGGTCGTAGCGGAAACCCAGCCCCTCGATCTCGATACGGCCGACCAGGACGGGGCAGGCGCCGCTGCCCTCGCGCCTGGGCTCGGCCGGGTGGTTCATCACCTCGCCCAGCATGCGCACCGAGAGCGCGGTCTCCTGATACTGGTGGATCAGCGAGACGAGCTGGACCAGCGGCGTCACCACCCGGCCCGACAGCATCTGAAAGGCGATGAGCGCGCCGACCGAGAGCTGGCGGTCGAAGACGTCGAAGGCGCCGACGGCGACCACCGCCACCATCATCGCCTTCTCCAGGAACTCGGTCACCGTGCGGGCGGCGATGGAGATGCGGCCGACCCGGTAATGGCTGGTCACCGCGCGGGCCGCCTTGCGGTCCCAACCGCGGCGCTGCTGCGGTTCCAGCGCCGAGGACTTGACGGTGCGCATGCCGTGGATGGTCTCCACCAGCATGGCCTGCCGCTCGGCGTCAGCGTTGTAGAGGTCACGCAGGCGGCTGCGATAGACCGGCACCAGGGCGACCACCACTCCGGCGATCAGACCGGCGAACAGCAGGGCCACCAGCGTCAGCTTGACCGAATAGAAGAACAGCACCGGCAGGAAGACCAGCAGCACCAAGCTGTCGAGTACGGTGGAGAGCAGGTTTCCGGTCAGGAACTCGCGGATGCGCTCCACCTGCTGCATGTGGCGCACGGTGACGCCGGCCGAATGCCCGTCGAAGAAGGTGATGGGCAGGTCGAGCAGATGGCCGAAGGTACGGTTCAGCAGGCGGATGTCGATGCGGTTGGCCGCCGCCAGCAGGATGAACTGGCGCAGGAAGCGGAAGGCCGCCTCGAACAGCAGGGCGGCCAGCACGCCGATGGTCAGCACCTGGAGCGTGGTGACGGTCTCGTTCACCAGCACCTTGTCGATCACGATCTGGAAATAGACCGGAACGGCAAGCGCGAGCGCGTGCAGCACCAGCGCCGCGACCACCACGTCGCGGAAGGCCGATTTCTGGCGCAGGATCTCCGGCACGAACCAGCGCAGGCCGAAGGGCTGGCGCGGATCGGCGATGCCATGGCGCGGCTTCAGGAAGACCAGATCCCCGTCCCAGCGCTCCAGGAAGCGGTCGCGCGGCACGTCGATGACGTCCAGCCGGTCGGCCAGCGGATCGACGACGCCGATGACCGGCTCCTCGGCCGGATCCGCGGGACGCGACAGCCCGACCAGGATGACGGTGTTGCCGTTGGACAGCCGCGCCAGCAGCGGGAAGACGGGGGGCAGGGCCTGCAGGGCTTTCCAGTCCAGCCGGCGGGCGGTCGCCTTGAAGCCGGTGGCGTCGGCGATGCGCAGCAGGTCGGCGATGGAGGGTTCGCCTCTTCCAGGGGCGACGCGGGCGCGCAGGGCGGACGGCGAGGCCGACAGGCCATGATGGCGCGCCACCAGCGTCAGGCAGCGCAGCGCGGTGCTCTCGTCATGCTCAGAAGCGCCCCCTGGAACGGGCGGCGCGACGGTCGTGCCGGCGTCCGGCATCGGTCAACCGAAATTCGGCGAGCGGGGCCGTCCGGGCGGAGGAACCGGGGTCGCGGGAGAGGCAGGCTGGGCTGTCGCCCGCACCGGGTTCTGAAAGGCCGGGGGGGCGGAAGCGACGGGCGCGGCCGCGGCGCCGGGCGGCAGCACGCCGGCGGCCTCCAGCCGCTGGCGCATGCCTTCCAGGGCGGAAAGGCTGGCGAGGAAGCCGGGCAGGCTCATCACCACCCGCTGGCGGATGGCGGGCAACGGCTGGCCGTTGTCGTCCTTGCGCAGAGCCGACAGGCTGTAGAGGTCGATGCGGACCATGCCATTGCCGAAGCCGATGTCGAAGACCCCGTCGGCATAGAGTTCGGGAATGTGGTCGTCCTGCGGCGGCTCGATGGTCATGATGGTCCCGGCAGCGAAAAGGCGGGGCGCCGCTCACCGCGGCACCCTCGCGCCTTCGTTGTACCGGAAGCCGCCGGTCCTGACCAAGCCGGCAATCTCCCAATCCACAAAGAGACACAGGCGACGTCCGCGCCCCTGTCTCCCTGCGGTCGGCTGGCCGCTCAGTTGCGGCCGTAGACATCCTCAAGCCGGACGATGTCGTCCTCGCCCAGATAGGAGCCGGACTGCACCTCGATGATGGTCAGCGGCACCTTGCCGGGATTCTCCAGCCGGTGGACCGTGCCGATCGGGATGTAGATCGACTGGTTCTCGTAGATCATCACCTGCTCCTCGCCACGGGTGACCAGCGCCGTGCCGTTGACCACCACCCAATGCTCGGCGCGGTGATGGTGCTTCTGGAGCGACAGGCGCGAGCCGGGGGCGATGGTCAGGCTTTTCACTTGGAAACGGTCGCCGGTGTGCAGCGACTGGTAGGAGCCCCAGGGGCGGTGGACCCGGCGGTGGCTGACCGACTCGCTGCGCCCTTCCGCCTTCAGCCGGTCGACGATGCGCTTGACGTCCTGGGCCTGGGAGCGGTCGGCGACCAGAACGGCATCGTCCACCACGACGACCACGGCATTCTCCACCCCGACCACGGCGGTCAGGTGGTTGTCGCTGCGGACATAGCAGTCGCGGGCCCCCTCCAGCAGCACGTCGCCGACGACGACGTTGCCCTCGCCATCCTTGTCGCCGACATCCCACAGGGCAGACCAGGCGCCGACATCGGTCCAGCCGATCTCGCAGGGGACGACGGCGGCACGGTCGGTGCGCTCCATCACCGCATAGTCGATGGAGATGCTGGGCGCCTTGGCGAAGGCGGCGGCGTCCAGGCGGAAGAAGTCGAGGTCCCTGGCCCCCTGGTCGAGCGCCTCGCGGCAGGCGGCCAGAACCGCAGGCGCATGGCGCTCCAGCTCGTCCAGCAGACGGGCGGCCGGGAACAGGAACATGCCGCTGTTCCAGGCATAGATCCCCTCGTCGAGATAGCGCTCCGCCATCTCCAGCGACGGCTTCTCGACGAAGGCGGCGACATTGTAGGCGCCGTCGGCCTCATCCATCGCATGGCCACGGCGGATATAGCCGTAGCCGGTCTCCGGCCGGGTCGGGGTGATGCCGAAGGTGACGAGACGGCCGGCCTGGGCGGCGCGGGCGGCGATGGCGACGGCGCGGCGGAAGGCCTCGGCATCGCGGATCTCGTGGTCGGCCGGCAGGATCAGCAGAAGCGCATCCGGATCCTCGGCGGTCACCGCCAGGGCGGCGAGCGCGCAGGCGGCGGCGGTGTTGCGGCCAGCCGGCTCCAGGATGATGCCGCGCGGCGCGCAGCGCGACTGACGCAGCTGCTCGGCGGCGAGAAAGCGGTGCTCCTGGTTGCAGATCACCAGAGGGGCCGAGAAGACGGCTTCCGCGGCCATGCCGGACTGTACGGAACCGGGTTGCGCGCTGACCCGCAAGGCGGTGTCCTGCAACATCGTCCGGTCGGAGCAGAGCGGCAGGAACTGCTTGGGATAGAGTTCGCGCGACAAGGGCCACAAGCGGGACCCCGTACCGCCGGACAGCAGCACCGGGACGATCTTCTGCGCGGAATTGCTGGTCAT